>NZ_JALJRL010000079.1:0-362 GCF_024519675.1 Mesorhizobium sp. Mes31
GGCCTCGCTCAGATCGAGGCGGTGCGAGCCAGCATCTTCTGGGTCATCCTGCGCGACCCCTTCTGGTGCGCCCTGCTTACATTTTCGCTGAACAGCGCGGCACACACCACCGAGATCCTGTGCCGCGGTCTCCAGTCCGTGCCTAGGGGTGTCACCGAGGCGGCCACGTCTCTCGGCTTGAAACGCTTCCAGATCGCTCGCCTGGTCACCTTCCCGATCGCTTTCCGGATATCGCTACCGGCCTACGGCAACGAGATCGTCGGGATGATTAAGGGTTCGTCACTGGCGAGCACCGTAACGCTGCTCGAGATCACCGGCATGGCGAGACAGATGGTGTCGACCACGTTCGCGCCGTACGAGAT
>NZ_JALJRL010000080.1:0-328 GCF_024519675.1 Mesorhizobium sp. Mes31
GATATCGATCGAGGATGTGTCCGGACGCGAAGCGAGCGAGTGAACAGCGGCCGCACATCGGCGACCAAATGGTTCGAGTTCGGCAGCGGGTTGGCCGCAACCTTGATGCAATACCGGGCGGCTCCAGCGTCAGCCGCGCCCTCGATGGAACCCTCCGATTGCCGCGCTGTTCGGTGTCCCGTTCGCCCATGATTTCGGCGTTCGTTGTCTGCCCGCCGAAGAACTGGTCCTAGGTAGTTTCCCGTAGGGACATAACCGAATTTCGCCACCCACGGATTCGCGCGATTGCTGTGTCGCGGATCAACCGGGAAAACAGCCATGCACACCT
>NZ_JALJRL010000081.1:0-300 GCF_024519675.1 Mesorhizobium sp. Mes31
CCTCTTCGACGACGAGGAAGGTGAGGGTTTCTCGCTCATCTGGTCCCGCCCGAACGCGCGGCGGGGTGACTGAGGGCCCGCGCAGGCCCCGGCCGGAAGGCCGGGGCCTTCTTCCGCGGACGTCCGGTTCGGTTCACTCAAGCCGAGAGCGATGCCGAAACCGCATCGCCTGATGCTTGTCAACTATCCTCCGTCGGCGCGGTTGTTTCTATAAAAAGCAGGCTTTCACTCTGTGAAGACGAGGCAAGCGATGATCGAGCCGTTTGACGAAACCGCGCCGACCAGTGACGAACTCACCGA
>NZ_JALJRL010000082.1:0-297 GCF_024519675.1 Mesorhizobium sp. Mes31
AGATCACCGGCATGGCGAGACAGATGGTGTCGACCACGTTCGCGCCGTACGAGATCTTCATCGTCGCCGGAGCGATCTACCTATCGCTCACCTCGATCGCGGTGAAAGCAATCCAGTTGCTGGAGCGATGGCTTTCGACCGACGGCGATCGTGTGCAACGACGCAAAGCCCGATTGCGTCCGCCCTTGCCTGACCCCGAGGTCACGACGCCCCTGCCCTGACCGCAGGTTTTTTTCGGCAGTCCTTTCCATCCAAACCAACGAAGAGGTGCATCATGCGCATACCCCTGGCTATTGC
>NZ_JALJRL010000083.1:0-268 GCF_024519675.1 Mesorhizobium sp. Mes31
TGGGCGGCGTCGAAGCGGCTGGCGGAGACGGCCGGAAAGAGGCAGGAGAGAAGTGCCGCGCGCGTCTCGGCAAGCTCGTTGAGGACGAGCGAGGCGCCGACTATCTCGGCCAGGATGGCGAGCAGCCCGGTGCCGGCGGAAGGCTCCAGCACACGGTCGGCGGGCGTGATGGCGGCGGCCGTTGCGGCGACCAGGCCGAGTGGAATCGGCGTTGAGAACTGCTGGAAGGTCTGCGCCTCTTCGGATCGGCGGGTATGCGTCGGCATGA
>NZ_JALJRL010000084.1:0-259 GCF_024519675.1 Mesorhizobium sp. Mes31
TTTTGCCTGCGCCGATCTCTTCCTTCAGCCCGTCATAAAGATCGTCGTGCATCTGCTGCACCAACTCGTCGTCGGAAAGTTCTGAAAGGATGATCTCGTCGTCGGACATTTTGCCTGCGCCAATTGCCTGTCAGTGATTTACGGTCCGCCGGCACCTTTTGTCAGAGGTGCCGGCGGCGGTTGCCTGCAAAGCTCGGAAGCTAGATCAGGCGTCGAGCCAGACGTTCTGGAAGTCCATTTCGTAGGTCTGGTGCATTCC
>NZ_JALJRL010000085.1:0-252 GCF_024519675.1 Mesorhizobium sp. Mes31
GAGCGGCGGCACGCTTCGCGTAGTCCGACCCCTTGCGGGTTGATGGCGTCAGGCCCTCGGCTGAACCAAGGATCAGCGCAATGGATCGCGGGGTGCGGTCATCTTCAAGTCAGGAGCGGCGGGCGTCGTTGGCGCGACGCTCTTGCTCTAGGAGAGCCTGAGCAAGCTGCCGCGCGATGTGGCGGGCGTCGAGGGAGAAACCGGACGGCCATGATCGCGATGGATCCCGTTGGAAGCCGCCACGCTGAAAAT
>NZ_JALJRL010000086.1:0-250 GCF_024519675.1 Mesorhizobium sp. Mes31
CGCCACCGCCATGATCGGCGGCGGCTATTTGCAGATCCTGCGTCATCGCCGTCGACCATAGCGGGTCTGGCCCTGGACAGGGGGGTGGGATTTTAGCCTCCCTCAACTTCCCCATCCCTTGCGAAGCTCATTCTCCGCCACCGTGGTCCCCGTCCACCGCTGAACGCCAGCGGCTGCCAAAACCCCACGGAGGTCCGACCCATGCGACCCGATATCGCCGTTTTGCCGCCGCGCTTCCTGCGCACCAAGG
>NZ_JALJRL010000087.1:0-249 GCF_024519675.1 Mesorhizobium sp. Mes31
GGTTGTGGATGTGCCGCCAATGATCGGGCGACACCAACTCAGGCTCGATGTCGAGCCGCTGGATGGCGTCGATCGCCTGCAGCACGCGTTCGACCTTGGGCCAGCTCTCGACCTTCAGAAGGATATCGCCGCCGGGGCACACGAAGGGTAGTGTCTGATAGGCATCGCCACGTGCGACCGCACGCACGATATCGATGCGTGAGATGATCGTTCCGAAGTCGTTCGCGGCCCAGCGAACGAACGCGAAGA
>NZ_JALJRL010000088.1:0-249 GCF_024519675.1 Mesorhizobium sp. Mes31
GGTTGTGGATGTGCCGCCAATGATCGGGCGACACCAACTCAGGCTCGATGTCGAGGCGCTGGATGGCGTCGATCGCCTGCAGCACGCGTTCGACTTTGGGCCAGCTCTCGACCTTCAGAAGGATGTCGCCGCCGGGGCGCACGAAGGGCAGTGTCTGATAGGCATCGCCACGCGCGACCGCACGCACGATATCAATGCGTGAGATGATCGTTCCGAAGTCGTTCGCGGCCCAGCGAACGAACGCGAAGA
>NZ_JALJRL010000008.1:0-115000 GCF_024519675.1 Mesorhizobium sp. Mes31
AAGAACTACTTCGAAAACGCCGGGTACGCTTCCGTCAAAACATGAAACGCTCTAGAGACCCGCTGCCTTTGCCAGATACGGCGCCAGCGCCAGTGCGTAGGTTGCCGTCATATGGTGGTAGTCGCGCCAGACTATGATGTTGCCGACGACGGCCGAACAGCTGTCCCTGGTGCAGAGGGCATCGTTCATGTCGATGACATGGACCCCCGGCAGCGTCGCGGCGGCGAGGGCAAAGACGTTGCCAGCCTCCACTTCCTGTCGCGCGGTGACGCATTTGTCGGGATTGGCGGCCAGACAGTCGCCGGGGTCGAACTTGACGAACGGCGTGTTCCTGATGGCGATGATGTGCACGCCCGCCGCATTCAACTCGCTCCAGATGCCGCGCAGACCTTCAACCATCGCCGGCTCCGGGGTGCTGGAATAGTTGGACTGGCTGGTGAACATCAGGTCCGGCCGCAGTTTGCCGATCTCGGCCAGCACATTGTCGCGCCACTTTGCGCAGGCTTCATACGGCTTGCCTTTGTCCATCACCATCACACGGGTGAAAGGGCAAGCCGCCTTGGTGAAGGTGACCAGTTTCCATTTGCGGTCGTGGGCAATCTTGTCGATGGCCGGGATCCATTGCGCGGCGTGCGAATCGCCAATGACGACCACGGTCCTGGCGCCATTCGGGTCGCCGAGCTGGCAACCGACGGCCTGCGTGCTGTCCTGCTGCTGATGACATTTCCAGCGGTAGACGATCGGCACGTCATTCTTGAGTTTACCCAGTGGCGGGATCAGGTCCACGCCGGGCGGAACGGCGGCGTTGGCAAGCAGCGCTGCAGGCCCTGGATAGTTCGATGTGCCAATCAGGCTGATACCGACGTCTTGACGGCCGGGCGCGTAGCCGAGGCCGCCAGCCGCCATCACGCAGACGGCAATGGCGGCCGAACCGTAGATCAGGGGGCGCCATTCAACATCGGACCGCGGCCGGCGGTATCGCTGTTCGACGTAGCGGTAGGACAGGTGCGAGATCGCAAGCGTCAGCACGACCAGCCCGAGGCCCTCAAAGAGCCCGACTGCAGCGCGGTGTGCCGAATAGAAAACGATCAACGGCCAGTGCCACAGATAGATCGAATAGGAGCGGTCGCCGATATAGCGAAGCACGGCGACGTCGAGCCCGCGAAACTGGCCAACCCGGATATCGCCGGCCGCAATGATCAGCACCGTCCCGAGCGTCGGCAGCAACGCGTACGCGCCCGGAAATGGCGTCGAAGCGGAAAGGAAAAGCGCTGAAGCCACGATGGTGCCAATGCCAATCATCATCATCGCGGCGCGCAATGGCAACGCTGCCGTGAAACGGTCGATCGTCAGTGCCAAGAGCCCGCCGAGCGCCAGTTCCCAGAGGCGGGTGTGGGTAACGAAATAGGCTTCGGCCGGATCGGTCCGGGTGATCAGCACCGAGGCAAGCAGTGATCCAATGAAAACGAGGGACAGCGCCGCGAGCAAAGCGCCTTTCGTGGACTGTCCCAGGCGCCGAGCCAGCCGGATGGTTGCCGCCATCAGCAGCGGCCAGACGATGTAGAACTGCTCCTCGATCGAGAGCGACCAGTAGTGCTGCACCGGGCTCGCCGCTTCCTCCGCTCCGAGATAATCGACCGCCTGCCACGCAAGTCGCCAATTCTGCACATAGAGCGCACTGGCCGCTACCTGGATTGCCGTTTCTTCCCATCGCGCCCTGGACAGGAAGACCAGCGTTCCCGCCAGTGTCGCGAGAAGGGCCAGCAGCGCCGCCGGCAGCAGTCGCCGCACCCGCCGTGAATAGAATGCGACCAGCCAGGCGTGGCCATCGGCGACCGCCATGCGGGCAAGCAAGCCGGTGATGAGGAAGCCCGAGATGACGAAGAAAACGTCGACCCCTACATAGCCGCCGGGAAGAGCCGCGGGCCAGAGGTGGAAAATCACCACGAAAGCGACGGCAACGCCGCGCAGCCCTTGAATCTCGGGCCGGAATCCGTGTTTTTCAACAGGCACGGTGACGTCTGGAATGATCAGGTAAGACCCCTGTCGAGACCCTCGGCGCCATAGCGGCACCGGCCATGCCGTCAGTTCTGCTGGATGGAAATGCCCTTGTCGTCGATCTTGAGCTCGACCCCCTTGGGTTTGCTCTCCTCGCGATAGACATAGATGCCAAGCGCGATGACCGCGACCACGAGCGCGCCAATGACGAGATAGAGTGTGTTCTGCTTCACGGCGCGCTCTTTTCTTTGTCGAGCCTCACGCTCGTTTCAGGACCTTGACCAGCACCAGCAGGATGATGGCGCCGATCGTTGCGTGGATGATGGAGGCGAGAATGCCGCCGCCGATGGAGAAGCCGATCCGCGGAAAAAGCCAGCCGGCGATGAACGCGCCGACAATGCCGACAATGATGTTACCGATCAGGCCGAAACCGAAACCCGAGACGATGAGACCGGCGAGCCAGCCGGCGATGGCACCGATGATGATGAACACGAGAAGGCTTTCGACAGCCATAACGATTTCCTCCGAGCTAGAGGGCGACGGCAGAGCGGAAAGCCCCGAATCGGCCTCGATATCAACGGTCTCACGCTATTCGAAAGCAGTCCGCCTCGCCAGCGGTGCGCTCATTGATCATCATCGTCGCTTGCGGCAGGGCGCCAGCTGGTTGGCGCGACCTTCTTCTGCGTGTGGCTGTCGATGTAGACCCACCAGCCGCCGTCGCGGTATTGCGCGATGGATTCGTTGACGACGCCGTCGCCGTCCTTCCAGGTGACGGTGACCTTGGAGCCGTCGGTCGGCGCGGTCGCTATCGGCTTTCTGTCCGCCATGTCATCCCCTTTTGAGCCGACAGAACGCTGCGGCTCGCATCTGGTTCCAAACCGGCCTTCGGCCGCGGAAGGTCGCCAGCACCGTCAGCGTCGCCAAGGACCGTCAGCTATGGGCGAAGATATCCTCTTCGTCCCAGCCCATGAGATCGAGTTTGGCACGCGTCGGCAGGAAGCGGAAGCAGGCATCGGCTTCCTTTGTCCGACCCTCTCGCGCCAGCCGCCCGGCCAGCACATCGCGCAGCCGGTGCAGATAGAGCACATCGGACGCCGCGTATTCGAGCTGCTCGGGCGACAGCGTTTCGGCCGCCCAGTCCGACGATTGCTGCGCCTTGGAGAGGCCGACGCCGAGAAGTTCGAAGCAGATGTCCTTCAGCCCGTGCCGGTCGGTGTAGGTGCGGGTCAGGCGCGAGGCGATCTTGGTGCAGAACACCGGCTCGGGCATCACCCCGAACGCATTGTAGAGCACCGCGAGGTCGAAACGACCGAAATGAAAGAGCTTGGTTATGCTGCGGTTTCTCAGCAGGCTGACCAGGTTCGGCGCCTTCTTCTGGCCGGGCGCGATCTGGATGACGTCGGCTGTGCCGTCGCCCGGCGAGATCTGCACCACGCACAGCCGGTCGCGGTGCGGGTTCAGCCCGAGCGTCTCGGTGTCGATGGCCACCGCCCCGACATCGTAGTGCGAAAGGTCGGGCAGGTCATTCTTGTGGAAACGGATATCGGCCATTGTCTTCTCCGGTCGCGGCGCGCTCCGTCCTCGCCGCGATCCGCAGAAAAATCAACATAAAGTTGATTCTCACGTTCCTTTAGCGCGTCAACGCATCCAGAATGCGCGCCCAGGAGCGCTGGCCCTTGTGGAAGGAGTTGAGCTCGTATTTCTCGTTGGGCGAATGGATGCGGTCGTCGTCGAGGCCGAACCCCACCAGCAGCGATTCCATGCCGAGATAGGTCTGGAAGTCGCCCACCACTGGGATCGAGCCGCCGCTGCCCGTCGTCACCGCCGGCTTCGGCCATTCGTCGGACAGCGCATTCTTGGCCTTGGCCAGGAACGGCGAGTCGTACGAAAGCTGGATTGCGGGCGAGCCGCCATGCGGGTGGAATTCGACCGAACAGTCGGCCGGAATGCGCTCCTTGACGAATTTCTGGAAGGCGGCGCGGATCTTCTTTGGATCCTGCTTGTGGACGAGGCGGAAGGACACCTTCGCCGAGGCTTCCGCCGCGATCACCGTCTTGAAACCTTTGCCGGTGTAGCCGCCGATGATGCCGTTGAACTCCGCCGTCGGCCGCGCCCAGGTCAGTTCCAGCACCGAACGGCCCTTTTCACCGGACGGAATGGACAGACCGACAGGCCCGAGGAAGGTCTCGGCCGTCTCGCCAAGCGTTTCCCAGGATTTCAGGATCTGCGACGGCGTTTCCTCGACACCGTCGTAGAAGCCGGGGATGGTGATATGGCCATCCTTGTCATGGATATCGGCCAGCACCCTGGTCAGGATACGGATCGGGTTGGCGGCCGCCCCGCCGTAGAGGCCGGAATGCAGGTCGCGGTCGGCGGCTTTCACGGTGATTTCCTCACCGACCAACCCGCGCAGGCCGACGCAGATCGACGGCGTGTCGCGGTCCCACATGCCGGTATCGCAGACCAGCGCGAAGTCGGCCTTGAGCTCGTCGGCATTGGCCTCGAGGAACGGCTTGAGCGACGGCGAGCCGGATTCCTCCTCGCCCTCGAACAGGATGGTGACGCGGCACGGCAAATTGCCATGCACCTGCTTCCAGGCGCGGCAAGCCTCGACGAAGGTCATCAACTGGCCCTTGTCATCGGCCGAGCCGCGGCCGGTGATCACCTTGTGGCCGGGCTCGACCTCCTTGATCGCAGGCGCGAACGGATCGCTTTCCCACAATTCGATCGGATCGACCGGCTGTACGTCGTAATGGCCGTAGAACAGCACATGCGGCGAACCGGCCGGACCGTCATGATGCGCAACGACCATCGGATGGCCTGGCGTGTCGCGCACGCTGGCGTCGAAGCCGATCAGCTTGAGGTCGGCCACCAGCCATTCGGCGGCCTTGCGGCAGTCGGCGGCATAGGCCGGGTCGGTGGAGATCGACTTGATCCCGAGCAGGCCGAACAGCCGTTCGAGGCTCTGGTCGAGGTTCTTGTCGAGGCGGTCGAGGACGGGGGAAACTGCGAACATTTGCGAAGCCTTTCGATTCAGTGCCGGAACCGTAAAGGCAGACCGGGAAAACGAAAAGCCCGAGACCGTTGGACCACGGCCCGCAACGTCTGTCGAACGACAAAAAAAGACCGCCGTGGTGGAGGGGGAACCACGGCGGCCTCTACTCGAAACGATGCGGCAGCCCGGAGAGGGGGGATAGGCTGCCGCAAGTGCCCGGGATAGGCGGGGGACGGGCCTTACTCCGGACTTCGGCGAAAACTGCCGATGACGTGTATTTGTGTCTTTGAACGTGGCGATTCAAGGGCGCGAAAATTACACTTTTGTAACATGGCCGTGAACGCTGCAGGTTAGCCAGCGGCGTGGGCGACATTGACTCCAAGTTCATAAACCAGCTGGCCGCCATAGTAGGCGGTGGTCATGACCAGGGCCGCGCCCAGAAATTCCACGGCGGGCACTGCCGCGGCAAACCGGCCGCTCAAGCGAATGTCGCCCCACCACAGAAAGGCACGCACAGCGGCCCAGATGACAAAGGCAGTCGCGGTGGCCATGCCGAGACTTTCATGAATCTCGGCGATCTCGCTCGAGAACCCCCCGTTTTCGGCAATGGTGAGTGCCAGATCGCCAAAGAAGTACGTGACGATGGCGGAAAGCCCTGCCAGGAGGGCCAACCCGGTCGAGGCATTTGCCGCGGATGAACGCCCGGTCACCGCTTTGCCGCGAAATGCGGCGACCATGTCGAACGCAGCGAGCGTGAGGAAGAAGACGATGGGAAAGTGGACGAGAACAGGATGAACATGCTGCAGTGAAATCATATTTTAGCCTCGGGTTCCGGTTGTCTACCGGTTCCGTCCGCAGGACCGGCTACGGCCCCCCACTAGCAACGCGGACCTGTCAACTCGCTGTCAGTCGCGACCGCCATGCGCGAAGCTGGATGGCAGCAAAAAACCAGCCTTGTCAGTGGACGCGATGCCGGCCCCGCGCTATCCCTGCCGACATGAAAAAAGGCGATCATCTCTTCCTTGTCGACGGCTCCGGCTACATCTTCCGTGCCTATCACGCGCTGCCGCCGCTGACCCGCAAATCCGACGGTTTGCCGGTCGGTGCCGTTTCCGGCTTCTGCAACATGTTGTGGAAGCTGATGCTCGATGCCCGCAACACCGATGTCGGTATCGTGCCGACGCATTTCGCGGTGATTTTCGACTATTCCTCAAAAACCTTCCGCAACGATCTCTATCCCGAATACAAGGCAAACCGTTCGGCGCCGCCGGAAGACCTGATCCCGCAATTCGGCCTGATCCGCCAGGCGACCAGGGCGTTCAACCTGCCTTGCGTCGAGATCGAGGGCTACGAGGCGGACGATCTTATCGCGACCTATGCCAGGCTTGCCTGCGAAGCGGGCGGCGACACCACCATCATCTCCTCCGACAAGGATTTGATGCAGCTGGTCGGCGCCACGGTCGGCATGTACGACCCGATGAAGGACCGCCAGATCGGCATCCCCGAAGTCATCGAGAAATGGGGCGTGCCGCCGGAAAAGATGGTCGACCTGCAGGCGCTGACCGGCGATTCCGTCGACAATGTGCCCGGCGTGCCCGGCATCGGGCCGAAGACGGCGGCACAACTGCTCGAACAGTTCGGCGACCTCGACACGCTGCTGGCCCGCGCCGGCGAGATCAAGCAGGACAAAAGGCGGGAATCGATCATCGCCAATACCGACAAGGCGCGCATTTCGCGCCAGCTGGTGACGCTGAAGAACGACGTGCCGGTGGCCGAAGGGCTGGACGACTTCGTCCTGCACGCGCCTGACGGGCCGAAGCTGATCGGCTTCCTCAAGACCATGGAATTCACCTCGCTGACCCGCCGCGTGGCGGAAGCGACAGGAACCGAGGCTGGCGATGTCCAGGCCGTCGCCGTCATCGTCGAACGCGCAGACGCGGCACATGGGCCGGATGTCGGCGCGGGAACGTCCACTGCCGCCGAGACGCGACCTGACCGGGTCGGTGAAAGCGGCACGGCGGATGAGGCGCCGACGGCTGAAAAACCCAAGGTCGGCGACACCCCTTCCCTGCTCGCCGCGCTCCGGCTCGAAGCCGCGACTGCCCGCAAGATCGACACCGGCGCCTATATCGCCATCCGCGACGCCGCAACGCTGAAAGCGTGGATAGCCGAAGCAAGGGAAGCCGGCATCGTCGCCTTCAACGCCGAGACCACGTCTTCCGATCCGATGCAGGCCGAACTCATCGGCTTCTCGATGGCCACCGCACCCGGCCGCGCCGCCTATGTGCCGCTGACTCACAAGAGCGGAAACGGCGACCTGCTCGGCGGCGGCGCGCTCGAGAACCAGATCCCGGTCCGCGAGGCTCTCGCACTGCTGAAGCCGCTGCTGGAGGACAGATCGGTTCTCAAGATCGCGCAGGAGCTGAAATCCAGCCTCGTCGTCATGAGTCGCCACGGCATCGACGTCGCACCTTTCGACGACACCATGCTGATTTCCTACGTGCTCGACGCCGGCACGTCAGGCGGCCACAGCCTGGCGGCGCTATCGGAAAAATGGCTTGGCCACGCGACGACGCCGCTCAAGGAACTGGCGGGTTCCGGAAGAAGCTTCGTCGGCTTCGAACAGGTCGATATCGACAAGGCAACCGCCTACGCCGCTGGCCATGCCGATGTGGCGCTGCGGCTCTGGCTGGTGCTGAAGCCGCGGCTTGCCGCAAAGGGGCTGGTGTCGGTCTATGAGCGGCTGGAAAGGCCGCTGGTGCCGGTGCTGGCGCGCATGGAGCAGCGCGGCATCTCGGTCGACCGGCAGATCCTGTCTCGGCTCTCGGGTGAACTGGCGCAGGGCGCGGCTCGCCTCGAAGAGGAAATCTACCAGCTCGTCGGCGAGCGCATCAACATCGGCTCGCCCAAGCAGCTCGGCGATATATTGTTCGGCCGCATGGGCCTGCCCGGCAGCTCGAAAACCAAGACCGGGCAGTGGTCGACCTCGGCGCAGCTGCTGGAAGACCTTGCCGCCGAGGGCCACGAACTGCCGCGCAAGATCGTCGACTGGCGCCAGCTCACCAAGCTGAAATCGACCTACACCGATGCGCTGCCCGGCTTCATCCACCCGGACACCAGGCGCGTCCACACCTCCTACGCGCTGGCGGCGACGACGACGGGCCGGCTGTCATCCTCCGACCCGAACCTGCAGAACATTCCGGTGCGCACGGCAGAGGGCCGCAAGATCAGGACGGCCTTCATCGCCGACAAGGGCAACCGGCTGGTCTCGGCCGACTACAGCCAGATCGAGTTGCGGGTGCTCGCCCATGTCGCCGAAATCCCGCAGCTGCGGCAGGCCTTCGCCGATGGTGCCGATATCCACGCCATCACCGCGTCGGAAATGTTCAACGTGCCCGTAGAGGGCATGCCTTCGGAAGTACGCCGGCGCGCCAAGGCCATCAATTTCGGCATCATCTACGGCATCTCCGCCTTTGGCCTCGCCAACCAGCTGTCGATCCCGCGCGAGGAGGCCGGCAACTACATCAAGAAGTATTTCGAGCGCTTCCCCGGCATCCGTGACTACATCGAGGAGACCAAGGCCTATGCCCGCGAGCACGGCTTCGTCGAGACGATCTTCGGCCGCCGCATCCACTATCCCGAGATAAGATCGTCAAACCCCTCGGTCCGTGCGTTCAACGAGCGCGCCTCCATCAATGCCCGGCTGCAAGGCACGGCGGCCGACATCATCCGCCGCGCCATGGTGCGCATGGACGAAGCGCTGGAAAAAGCGAAGCTCTCCGCCCGCATGCTGCTGCAGGTGCATGATGAACTGATCTTCGAGACGATCGAGGCCGAAGTCGAGGCGACAATCCCCGTCGTTCGCCATGTCATGGAGAACGCGGCGATGCCGGCTGTATCTATGTCGGTGCCGCTGCATGTCGACGCCCGCGCCGCCAACAACTGGGACGAGGCGCATTGAAGGTACGATGATTGTCTTTGTCGCCGGAGACCTGCTGACCGCCAAGGAAAGCTACATCGCTCAGGGCGTGGCAGAGGGCAATCAAGAGGGCCTTGGCACCGGACTTGCTCTGAAGATTTCGAAGAAGTGGCCAAATGTGCAGGCTGCGTTCAAAAAATATGCTCGGGCCGGCAAGTTCACGGGCGGTCAAATCTGGACATTGGAACCAGACGGCAACCAGCCAGGCTTCATTTATCTTGCTACCCAGCCAGATATGTATCACGCCACGCTCCCCTATCTGCGGAAAGCAGTTCGCGGTCTTGCGAAGTGGGCCGACAAAAACGGGATAGAATCCATCGCCTTGCCCAAAATCGGATCAGGACTTGGCAAATTGTCCTGGAACGACGAGGTGAAACCCTTGCTAATAGAGCAACTTACACTGGGGCCAACGCGGTACGTGGTCTATGAGACATTCTTGAACGAATTCGAGAATACAGCACCACTCCGGTTCAAGTAGGAAGCTAGCTCAAGCCGCTTCCGCCAGGCACTTTGCACACGTCCCGCGAAATTCGATCACCGCCTTCTTGGCGGCGAAGCCGGTGGAGCGCACCCATTCGTCGAGCCGATGGTCGACATCGTGGTCGGACATTTCGGTCACTTGCCCGCAGGTGTCGCAGATGGCGAAGGCGGTCATCGAATGGCTGTGGTCGTGCGGCTCGGCGCAGGCGACGAAGGAATTGATGCTTTCCAGCCGGTGCACGAAGCCGGACTTCACCAGCGTGTCGAGTGCCCTATAGACTTGCAATGGCGCGCGAAAACCGCGCTCACGCAGCTGGTCGAGCAAGGTGTAGGCGCTGAGCGGCCCGCTGGCGGTCTCAAGCTTCTCGAGCACGCACAACTGGTTTTTCGTCAGCACATCCCTTGCCGCCATGATCCGGTTCCAACTTGTCTTTGCGTCGCTTGCGCAATCCCTGCCCTTTCCAGATAGCGACGAACAGCCGTTTTTGCTACTGTTTCTGCCTGACAAAGACGATATCTCCGCCTTCATGGCCCGATCGCTCGATCGGGCGGTACTGGGGCTCCTGGTCGGCATTGCCGACAACCAGCGGCAGAATGTAGCCGTCATACAGTTCACGCGCCGAAAAGGCGTCGTGCTTCATGTCCTCCAGCCCGGTCAAAAGCGCCTTGGCGAAGATCGAATGGCCGGCGCCGCCAGTATCCTCGACGGGCTCGTTGTTGCCCGACGAAATCAGAATGCGTGTGCGCCGCTGCGCGAGCCTGAGCAGCGTCCGCTGGCGGTCGTCGTCGCTGATCCTGGGTGCCGTTTCGCCACCCCCACGCAGCAGCGCGCCTGAAAAGCAGGAATCGGAAATGATCACCACCTTGTTGGCCTGCATCCGCTGGATGGCTTCCGAAATCGTCGATGCCGACAGATAGCTGATCGGCACGCCGGCCTCGGCGTCGACCGGAACCCAGAAGGCGATCGTAGTCTTCTCCTCGTAGATACCATGGCCGGCAAAGTAGATCAGCACCGTGTCCTTCTCGCCGGCGACGAGGCCGATCTTGTAGAGCAGCGTCTCGATGTCATGCCGGGTCGCGTCTTTCAGGAACAGCGGAAAGGTGGCGCCGCCCGGCAGCCTGGCTTCGGTCACGAACCCATAGGTGCCGGTCAGTATGGCGACAATCGCGTCGGCATCGGCAAACGGCGTACGCAACGTGTCGAAGCCGGTGCGCGTGCGGTCATAATCCTGGTTGGCAATGATGACGGCATAGCGCTTGCCCTCGCCTTCGAGCGCCTGTTTGTCGCCCTCGAACAGAAACTCCAGCTGCCTCTCATGTGTACGCCCGTCTGCCGTAAGGGCGACGATTTCGACGGTGTTGAGCCCGGCCTTTAACTTGGACGTATGAGCAAAGCGGCCGCCAGACTCGAGCTCGGCAATCTTGCCATCAACCAGCACCGCTTTGACCGGCGAAGACCAGTTGACCTGGCCTTCGATCTCGACCTCCGCCTTTTCCATCGCCGCCGCACCCCGCTTCGGCACCGGCTTGATGATGACGATCGGATCAACCGGCGGCAGACTGAGAGAGCGGTCCGAGAACAGCGAGAATTCCGGATCGGTGGATTCGACGCGGTATTGCTGCCGTGTGTTGGCTTCTGCTTCCGGCAATTTCTTCAGGCTTTCCGCCATCGCCCGAACCGTCACGCTATCCTGGTTCTGGATGACATTGGCCAGGCGAAAGGTGAAGACGCCATAGGTAGTCTTGGCGCCCTGTTCGCCGAAGGTAAACTCCACCGATTGCGAGTCACCGATGCTGGCATAGAAAACCGCCAGTTGGCCGTGGTTCGGCTGCAGCGGGGTAGAGGCCATGTAGTCGGCCGCCAGCAAAGAAGGCCCCTCGCTGCCGGTATCGAGGCTCCATACCGTGCTGCCGCCCGCCTTCTCCTGCTGACCGGTGATGTCGGCCTCAGAGGCGTAGCTCGTATCGATGGTCACCGCGACGTCGACCTGCCGGTTGCGCAGATTGGTGATGAAATCCGAAAGATCATGCGCCGAGATGAGTTCGATGACGCCGTCCTGCTGTTTGTTCAAGGCAAGGAACAGGCCGGCCCCCTCGATCCAGCCGATCGCGCGGGCCGATTTGCGCCCCTGATTGACCAGATCGGCCTGCCAGATGTCCTGTATCGAGACGTCCTTGAAGGGGTCGCGCACCTCCTTGGGGATGAGCCCTTCGATCAGGTCGCGCGCACGAACGGAATTGCCGCCATAGTGAAGCAGAAGGCGGTCGCCGCAATTGACGCGCTCCAGCGTCTCCTTGAACATCTTGGCGATCTCGGCCCTGCTGGCATAGCGACCAACCATCAGGGCAATGTCGTCGTCGGCGACGCCACGCGCGACAAGGGAGGTATAGAGCAGCTTGACGTCGTTGTCCGGCCCCCGCAGCAGCGGAAACGGGTCGCCCGAATTGGTGGCGCCGATCAACATGGCATGCATCTTCGACGCAACCGCCCGATCGCATTTCGGTGCGGCGATCTTTTCGGTGGCGTAGTCGACCAGCGGCGTTGTCGCGCCCGGCACGTGCTCGGCAAGATAGTCGTAGTAGGTGTCCGTCGCTGTGACCGCCGGGGAGTCTGCTTCCTGCAGCTCCTTGCCGACGGACAGCCCGGCCTCCGCCGGCATCACGATAGCGATTGTGGCGAGCATCGCCATAAACAGCCATGCGATCAAGCATTCTGCGCCTGTCGCGCATTTCCGCGGCCCCCGCCGGTCCGGCATGGCCATCTCCGCCCAAAACCCAGTTCCATGACGATATTGTCGATTGGGCATGATGGAAATGAGGCAAATGCCGATTGTGGGTTGATCGCCATCGCGACATTCAAAATACTGACAAAATCCTCGACGAGGGTGGCCTCGCTTGGGAAATTCGATCGGGCTTGGGGAAGCAATATGATCAAATTGACACGCCGGACGCTGCTTGTCGGCACGTCGGCGCTGATGGCGGCCGGTGCGGTATCTTTCCGAGCACTGGCGGCATCGCGCACCTACCATGCGCTGCTGGTTGCCTGCACGGAATATCCGAACCTGCCGCAGAGGAACTGGCTGATCGGGCCGAAGAACGATGCCGGCCTCGTCCATGAATATCTCTTGAAGAACGTGCCCGATCCGGTGCGCTTCGCACCGGAGAATGTCACGCTGCTCGCCAAGGACGTGCCCGGGGCCAGTGGCTTGCCGACCCATGCGGCGATCAAGGCGGCACTCGTCGACCTCGCCGCCAAGGTGCAGCGCGACGATTTCGTCTATCTGCACCTGTCGGGCCACGGCGCCCAGCAGCCGGAGAGGGTCAAGGGCGACGAGACCGACGGGCTCGACGAGATTTTCCTGCCCGTCGACATCGACAAATGGATCAACCGCGATGCCGGCGTGCCGAACGCGCTGGTCGACAACGAGATCGGCGCCGCGCTCGACGCCATCCGCGACAAGGGCGCCTTCGTCTGGGCTGTGTTCGACTGCTGCCATTCCGGCACCGCGACACGCGCCGTCGAGGTCGACGACGAGATGGAACGCAAGGTCGAGTTCGCCGACCTGGTGGGCGGCGGCGAGGCCGAGCGGGCCGCTGCGATCAAGGCCTATGAGGAGATGACATCCGCCGCCGGGTCGCGCGGCGTCGACGAGAATGGCGCGCGCAAGCCGGCCTTCAATCTGACCCCGACCGGTGGCGAGCCGATCACCAAGGGCAAGCTGGTCGCCTTCTATGCCGCGCAAACGGTCGAGACGACACCGGAGATGCCGCTGCCCAAGGGCACGGCGGACGCACCCCGGTTCGGCCTGTTCACCTTCACCATCCTGTCGAAGCTGGCCGAGAACCCCAACGTCACCTATCGCCAGCTTGGCCAGGCCGTGCTGCAGCAATATTCGGCCGACAGCCGCACGCGGCCGACGCCCTTGTTCGAAGGCGAGCTCGATGCGCGCGTGTTCGGCACCGACAAGACGGACGCCGTCATGCAGTGGCCTGTCGTCATCAAGGACGGCGAAGCGACGATCGGTGCCGGCCTGCTGCATCGCCTCACCCCTGGCAGCAAGCTCGCCATCCTGCCGTCGGCGCTGTCGTCGCTTTCCGACACCGTCGGCTTTCTCGAGGTGCAATCGGCGAAGAACCTCGAGAGCCGTGTCAAGCCGGTGGAGTTCGACAACAAGCCGGCGCTCAAGCTCACCGACATTCCAGCCAATGCCTATGCGCGGGTGGCGGAAATCGCCGTCGACTTCAAGCTCGCCGTGGCGCGGCCGGCGGCGACCAAGGGACTTGAGAAGGAAACCGCTCTCGTCAATTCGGTTCTCGACGAACTGGCAGCAGCCAAGGAGACCGGCTTCAACATCGAACTGGTCGACGCAGGCAAAAGCGCCGCGCTTCGCTTTGCGGTAATGCGCGAGAATGCCATTGCCGGCGCCGCCAGGGACGCCACCGACAAGCCGGCGCTGTGGTTTCTGCCGGCGTCTGGTGACGTCACCTTGAAGGACGGCAGCAAGCCGTCGCTGATCATCATCCACATGGATGACCGCCAGAAACTGGTCGATGCCACGACGAGGAACCTGCGCACCATCTTCCGCGCCACCGGGCTCTCGCGGCTGGCCGCGGCCTCCGACTACAAGCCCGAGGACGTAGACGTCCAGTTCCAGGTCAAGCGCCGCGACAAGGACGGTCTCGAACCCCTGCAGGCTTCGGTGGTGCCGCGCGTCTCGCCGGGCGACGAGGTGCATGTGCTGGCGAAAAACGCCTCGGACCAGTTGGTCGACATCAACGTGCTCTATGTCGGCAGCGACTATTCGATCACCCACATCGTTGCCGAGCGCCTCGCCCCGCAGGCCACGCTTGAGGAAGGGCTGCTGGCCTTCACCGACACCAGCTTCGGCATGGAAAGGATGATCGCGGTGCTGAGCGAGGCGCCGCCCGAGAGCGAGAAGGAGGATCTGAGCTTCCTGGCGCAGGATGGCGTCGCCTCGAAGACGCGCGGGCTGGGGCCCGCCAGCTTCTCCGACATGCTGACCGATATCGGCATGGCGCCGCCGACCCGCTCGGTGATGCGGCTTGCCGACAAGAGCGGCCCGAAGGGCGCGGTGATGATCTTCCCGATGGAGACGGTGCCGCGCGCTTGATGGGATGCCGGCAAGAGGCCGGCTCTTGCGCGATTGGCGCGATATGAGAACATTCCCGCAGCGGCCATGGCGCAAAGCGGCTTGATGAAGCAGATAGGATCGGTCTTGAAGAACACTGTTTTTTCCTGGCGCGGAACGGTTGCCGGACTTGCAGGCGGCCTGTTGCTGATCGCCAATGCCTCGGCGGAGGACGCTTGCGGCCTGTGCGCCAAGCAGATTGTCACCAACTCGGAACTGGCGAGTTGCTTTCTCGATCAGTACGACCAGATCGCCAAAAGCAGCAGCGACGCTGTCGTGGTCGACCTCAGCAGTTGCGCCTCGCGCGGCGTGGTCGAGGCGCTGCCGTCACCGACCAAGGCGGAGCAGCAGCCGGACGTGCAGTTCATGATTTCCCGTCCGCAGCTCGACTGCCTGAAAAAGCAACTGGAGGCGCCCGGCATCGTGCTTGATCCCTCGGCGACTATCAAACTGGATAGCTGCCAATGAAGAAGCCAGCGGGCACTACCAGGCAGGCAGCACCGGCCGCGACCGCAAAGGCACCGGCGAAGGCGGCGTTGCCGGCGACCACCGAGGGCTTTCCGTGGCCGAGCAGCCACGAGATCAAGAAGGAGAGCAACCCCTTCACCGACCGCGACTGGCGCATGCTGGTCTATGCCTGGTCGGGCATGGCAGTGCGGTTCGCCGTCATCTTCACCTTGATGTTCTCGATCTACCAGTTCCTGGCCAACCAGGAACAGAAGCGCGTCGAGCAGACCATGTCGCTGGTCGAGCTCTGGGAGACCAAGGACTACCAGCAGGCGCAGCGCGCCCTCAAGGATCGTCTTGCGGCGCTCAACGCCAAATATGACAATCTGCTCAGCGCCAACCCGTCGCCGACCGAAGAGCAGGTTTTCCGGCAGCGCATCGGCATCGAGGCGATGACCGCTTCCGGCGGCGACATGCCGCTCGCCGATTTCAGCGACAATTTCGACCGCATCGTCTATTTCCTCAACCGCCTGTCCTTTTGCGTCGACGGCAATCTGTGTTCGCGCAAGGTGAGCGACGCCTATTTCCGCGACTATGCCGTCTCGTTCTGGAGCTATTTTGCCGGCTATGTCGACAAGCAGCGCAAGGCGGGTTCCTCCACTTTCGCACTGCCGATCGAGACCTATGTGCGCAATGGCTCGCCTACCGCCGAAGCGAAATAGTTGATGGGAAAAGCCGAGATCAGCGTCCGCCTTGTGCGCGCCTGCCGCTGGCTGGCCATGGCGGGGTCGCTTGTTGTCGCATCGGCTGTCCGCGCCGAAGAGGCGCCTGACTTCCATCTGGACCTCGACACCGGCGGCCACAGCGCTCAGGTCACCGATCTCGCCTTCACGCCCGATGGCGAGGACATCGTCTCGGCATCCGATGACAAGACCATCCGCATCTGGGACTGGCGGAGCGGGGTGACGCTGCGCACCATCCGCGGCTATCTCGGCAATGGCAGCGACGGCAAGATCTTCGCGGTCGCCGTCTCGCCGGATGGCAAGACGATCGCTGCCGGCGGTTATTTCGGCGCCAGTCTCGGCGACAAGCCGCCCTATGGCGACATCAGGCTGTTCGACTTCGCCACCGGCAAGATGAAGGCCGTGCTCAAGGCCGCCGACTACGCGACCTACGACCTTGTCTTCTCGCCCGATGGAAAGACCCTGGCTGCCGGTGGTGCCGACGGCTTCGTCTATCTCTGGCGGCTGGACGACAAGTCGGCGACCGGCTGGACCCTGGACAAGAAACTCGACGCCGATTCCTGGCACATCGACAAGCTTGTCTTCGCCGTAGCGGGAACCCGGCTGGCGGCGACAACCACCGACAACGGCATCCGGCTCTGGGATGTCGTGAAGGGCGAGGAGATCGCGCTGCCGGCCGAAGCCGAGCCACTGAGGGATATCAGCGTCATGGCGCTCGCCGCTTCGCAGGACGATGGCCTGTTTGCCACCGGCGATAAGGACGGGCTTGTCCAGCTCTGGCACGCGGCGGACGGTTCGCTGGTGCGCGCCCTGCCGAAGCAGGACTTTCTTGTCGGCTCGCTGACCTTCGCCAAAGGGTCGCTTCTGGTCGCCTCCTGCGGCTATCGCTGCGCCGACAAGCATCGCTCGACCGTCTGGAACACCGATACCGGCGAAAAGACACTCGACTACTCCGGCCATGACGGCACGGTCCATGCCAGCGCCGCCAACGCCGATGGCTCGCTGGTGGCGACGGCCGGCGGCACCCGCAACGCCATCCAGGTCTGGGACCCAGCGACCGGCGAGCGCAAGGCTCTGCTGCAGGGATTGGGCGAGCCGGTGACCGCCGTCGGCATCGACGTGGCGAACGGCATCATCGCCTGGGGCAACGCCAACCCTTGTCCGGATCGCGTGGCCTGTCCTGAACAACAGGGCGCGCTGGAAAAAAAGCTCGAATTGCCGACCACCGAGCGTTTCTTCGATGATCCGCAGCCGCTGGCGGAGCCGGGTCCGTTCGCTCGTGCCGCGCTCGCCGACGGCCAGTGGTCGCTGCACGCCACGACGGGCGGCAAGGACGCGCTGGAGAACGCGGTGCTGGAGGTCGCCAATGGCGGCAAGGTGGTGCGCAGCATCGAAAACGACGCCACCAACGGCTTTGTCCATTCGGCCTATACGCTGATCGACGACGGCCTTGGCGTGATCACCGGCGGCAATGACGGCACGCTGCTCGAATACCGGACGGCGACCGCGAAAGTGTCGGGTGAGTTCACCGGGCATACCGGTGAAATCAACGCCATGGTTGCCGCGGAGAAGGCTGGACTGTTGGTCACCGGCAGTGCCGACCAGACGCTCAGGCTGTGGAACCTGAAAACACACGAGCTGATCGTGTCGATGTTCTTTGCCGGCTCGCAATGGATCGCCTGGATGCCGCAGGGCTATTATTATTCCTCGGATGAAGGCGACAAGCTGATCGGCTGGCAGGTCAACCAGGGCCGCGATCATGAAGGCCGCTTCATCCGTGCCGGCCAGCTGAAGAAATATCTCTGGAGCCCGGAAATGGTGCGCCGGGCGATCATCTTGCGCAGCGCCAGACAGGCGGTCAAGGAGATGCGGCCAGGCGTCGACAACGAGTTGCAGAAGCTGCTGCAGCGCAAGCCGCCGGAGTTCGGCATTCGCCTTGCCGACGACCAGAGCAGGGTCCGCGATGGTTATGTCGCCGTCGAGATATCGGGTGCCAAGGAAGCCGGGACCGATGTCGCCGGCTTCTCGATCCTGTCGAACAGCCGCAATGTCGGCGACGTCACCGCCCGCTCGGTGGACGGCAACAGCACCATCGTCGAGGTCCCGGTCGAGAATGGCCAGAACATCATCCGCATCACCGGCACCAACGAATATGGCTATCTGACCGAACGCAGCGTGACGGCGCTGGCAAGGAAAACCGAGAAGGCCGAGGCCAAGGGCAAGCTCTATGTCGCGGTCATCGGTGTCGACAAATATCCGTTCCTCACCGACGCCTGTTCCGGCCACGCCTGCGATCTGCGTTACCCCGTCGATGACGCCACCGAGTTCCTCAAGGTGATTGCGCAGAAATCGGCGCCGTTGTTCTCCTCGATGGAATCGCTGGTTCTGGTCAACCGCGACGCGCTCGACGAAGCCCCAGACAAAGCCAAACAGACCTACACCATCGCCAGTGCCGACGGCATCATGGAGCCTGACTCGCACACGATCGACGATCAGCTCGCCGATTTCCTCGACAGACCGGGCGAGCACGACACCACCATCATCTTCGTCGCCGGCCACGGCATCAACATCGACGAGGACTACTATTTCATCCCGACCGATGGCCGCAAACAGGATGCCGAGCGCTGGAAGCGCTCCTCGCTCGTCGACTGGTCGGACATCCAGAAATCGGTCGAGAGGGCCAAGGGCATGCGCTTCATGCTGCTCGACACCTGCCACGCCGCCAACGCCTTCAATCCGCGCCTGGAAAAGGATGCGCAGGACGCGCGCATCGTCGTGTTTTCGGCCACCGCCGCCAACAACACCGCCGCCGAACTGCCGGAGCTTGGCCACGGCGTCTTCACCTATTCGATCCTGGAAGGCCTGCGCGGAAAAGCCAAGACCTCCGATGGCGGCGTCACGCTGTTCGGGCTTGCCGATTTCATTTCGCGCGAGGTGGTGCGGCTGACGTCGTCGCGGCAAAAACCGTTCTATTATGTCGGCGGCGTGGAGAACATCGTCCTGGCCGAGCCATGATCGCCCGCCTGCTGACGATCGCCGTCCTTTCCTTGATCGCTAGCGGCGCGGCATACGCCGCACCTGTTGTCTGTCCCTCCGGCACTGAAAACTACCCGCCCTTCTACGACGATGCCACGCTGTTCAAGAATGCCATTGCCAGCGTCGCCAATGTCGAGCCGTCCAATCAGCGCCTGACCGGCATCACGGTGCCGCATCATCTGCTGGCCGCCGACCTGGTGGCGCTGGGTTTCCGGGCCGCTTCCGGCTTCCGCTACAAGCGCATCGTCATCCTGTCGCCGGACCATTTCCACAAGACGCACAAACTGTACGCCACAACGCTGCGTGGTTTCGATACCGTGCTTGGCCCGGTCACCGCCGACGCCAACGCCGTGCGCCTTCTGGAAACAAACAGCGACATGGTCGAGGAGTCCTGCCTGTTCGACAAGGAGCACGGCGTGCGTGCCATGCTGCCCTTCCTGCACCACTATTTCCCCGAGGCGAAAATCGTGCCCGTCGCAATGTCGGTCAAGGCGCGGCGTGGCGACTGGGACAGGTTGGCCGAGGCTCTGAAGCCGATTGTCGACCAGGACACGCTGATCGTCGAATCCACCGATTTCTCGCACTACCTGCCGCAGCACGATGCACGCCGCTTCGACCAGCAGACGCTGAACATGCTGGCCGGCGGGTCGCTCGACGGCATCGCGGCGCTGCGCCAGCCCGATCATGCCGATTCCGTCGGCGCGCTTTATATCCAGACCAGGCTGCAGCGCGAATTGTTCGGCGCCCAGCCGCTCGTCGTCGCCAACGAGAACTCGCAGGAACACACGTCGGATTATGTCGAGCGGACCACCAGCTATGTGGTGGCGCTGTTCGGCGCCTTCGGTCCCGGCTTCAACAACCCGGCACGGCCGAAGGACCGGATCTACTATCTCGCCGGCGACGTGAATTTCGGCCGCGCCATGAAAAAGATCCTGCTACGCGACGGTGTTGCCGACCGGATCGTCGACAGCGTGCTGGCCCTGACCGGATCACGGCCGCTGATCGTCAATCTCGAAGGCGTCGTCCTGCCTAATGTGCCGGAAGCGATCGACGACATGACGCTGGCGATGCCGCAAGGTCTGGCTGTCGACATGCTGAAGAGGCTGCATGTCGCCGGTGTCGGCCTTGCCAACAATCACGCCTATGACCTCGGCCCGTCAGGCTATGCCGAGACACTGCGCGCCCTGGATGAGGCCGGCATTCCGCATTTCGGCCAGGGCGAGACGCTGGCGCTTGCCGATCTCGACCTTGTCGGCCTGACCGACATCGACACCAACAGTTCGAAGAACACCGAGCTGCTCACCCCGACGCTGCTCGACCGGCTGCTGCATGAGAACGCCGAGCGGCCGGTGGTCGCCTTCGTCCACTGGGGCCGCGAATACAAGACCGAACCATCGGCGCGCGAAGACATGCTTGCCGACCAGATGCGGCTGCGTGGCGTATCAGTCATCGTCGGCGGCCATCCGCATGTCTCGAGCGAAGCGATCGTCCCGCTTGCCGGCGGCGACGTGGCGGAGGTCTATTCGCTCGGCAATTTCCTGTTCGACCAGAGTGCGGAACGGTCATCAGGATCGATGCTGGAGCTGCGCGTCTTCGCCCAGGGGACGATCTTTGCCCGGCTCATTCCGTTGCCCAACTATTTCGAGATGGGCCGGAAGTAGGCAGCTCCCAGACAAGGGTGTGTTGAGGATTCAGGTCAGGCCGAGTCGAAAACGGTGGGTTCCGAGAACCGGAGCGGAGCGTACTTGAAGTACGTGAGCACCGGAAGCGCAGGAAGCTACCGTTTGCAGACCGGCATCACCTGAATATCAACATACCCTAGCCGCAACCGACCATCTCCCGCGGCAAATAGCAGACCGCCGGTTCGGTCTTGGTTTCGAACAGCGACTGCTTCGGCCGGAAATAGAAGAAGGTCACCGGCTTGCTTTCGCGCACGCTGCCGTCGGCGAAATGCGCGGCGATGCTGAAGCGGTGGATCGACGACATCGACGACCACATTTTCAGCCGCGCCGTGTAGGCACTGACGTTCTTGTTGCCGCGCACCGGCATGGCGATCGTATAGTCGTGCTTGCCGATCGGGAACTCGATATTCTGGTATCGCATCGCTTCGGGAGTACCACCACCGCCATCGCCACATTCGGCCATCGATTCCGGCGTCTCGAAAACCGCCATGGTCACGGAGGTGCGGAACGGCTCGCTCTGCTGGTAGACATGACCTTCGTCATCCGCCCAGGAATAATCGAACTTGCCGATCGCGTTCAGCGTCATCGCCTGTTGCATATTGCCGAGATAGTCGGCGACCTCGCCAAACTTGATCTTGTTGGTCAGCTGGCTGCGGCAGACATTGAGACTGTCCACCGAAGGACAGGGAAAGCGCCCAGTCTCCAGGCTGGCGGTATCGACCCCGGCCTCGGTAAGCACGCTCTTTATCGACACGTCGACGCCCTCGCCGAAACTGCCGATGTCCTTGCTGAACATGCGACTCGGGTCGCCGGTCGGGTTGCCTTCCTCGTCCACGGTCGTGAACTGGATCGACATCTTCATGTCCTTGGCCTCGCCCCAGCCATTGTTGATGATCGAGAAATCCGGCCGGAAGCCGACGCAGCCGAAATGCTCCGATATCGACAGCATCGGCTTGCGGTAGGCATCGCTGGCGGCGACCTTCATCTCCATTCTGTCGAGCTTGACCCTGGACTGATCCGACGTCTTCAGATCGACCTCGGCGAAGGCTGGCGTGTCCTCCCAGTCCCTGCCGCCGTAGACATTGTTGGTCGTGACCTGCCCGGTGCCGTTCCAGCTGTCATTGTACTCATCGGCCTGCGGATAGATCGCGATGTCCTCGTCGCGCACCAGATGCTGGTACTGCATGTCGGACTGCTGGGTCATGCGCTGGTCGACGACCACGCCGATCTCGACCTTGTCGGCATCGCCACCGCCGGCCTGAGCCTTGAGCAGCCCGCCAACCCTGGCATCGGCCAGCACGTCGGGACGCGAGCCACCGACCTCCTTGCCCATCACCCACTGCGACTCGTAAACCGTACCGCCGGCCAGCCGGGTGTGGCCCTTGCCGTTCTTCAGGCCCTCGACGAATGAGCCTGCGAACATTTCGCCCGTGGTCGACAGCAGCCGACCCTCGCCATTCGGGATGCCGTTGACGAACCGACCCTCATAGCGGTTGCCGTCGGCATCGACATGGATACCGGTTCCATCGAGCACGCCGGCGAGCCAATGCCCGTCGAAAACCTCGCCCGAACGCAGTTCGAGCCGACCTTGCCCGTCGGGCCGGCCATTCCTGACGTCACCGAAGTAGCTGGAATAGATGGTCTTCGGATCGTAGTTCGCCGAGCCGCGCACGCGCCAGACCAGCCGGCCCTTGCCGTTGATGGTGCCGTCCCCGGCGATCGTCCGGTCGGGCGACTGGCCCGCCGCCGGCTCCCAGACGAAGTCGAGATTCTTTTCCGGATGGAAGTCCCATACCCGGACCGTCTTGCGCAGCACCGAGCGCGTCTCTGCCTGGTAGAGTATCTGCACCCGTTCCGCCCACGCACCGCCGGCAGGCGCGGCCGCCGGATCGGCGAAGGCTGATGAAAGCATCAGCGCGGCCAGCATCGATGCGGCCGCGATCCCCAACACTGCCCTTGCCCGCGTCATCCCTTGAGCCCCTTCGGATGCCAACCCCTTGGCCGCTCAAGCGTAGTCGGCGGGCCAGCCTCGTGCAAGAGAAGCCGCGAAGGAAGCGCTGGCATGAAAAAGGGCGGCGGAACCGGTCCGCCGCCCTTGTCTCCACTGCGAATGCGCAGGGACTATTTATACAGGCTGTTGATCCACTGGACGTTGGCGGCGTTCAGGCGCACGGCCGTATTCGCTTCCGGGCTTTCCGCCACGTTGACGCCGGTGATGATGCGCTGCTTGGAACTGTTGTCGTAGGCATAGACCGAACTGCCGCTCGATCCCGGGAACGTATCGCAGTCATACTGGAAATATTCCGGGGCAATGTTCTCGGCATGAACCTCGCAGTTCGCTTTCCACATCGTGCCCATCGGCTTGTCGCCGGGATAGCCGACGAGGTTGGCAGTGAAGTCGCCAAGATCGTCATAATTGGCATAGCCCAGCCAGCCGAGGTTGGTGCCGACATCCTGCTTCAGCGTGATGATGCCGAGATCCCATGGGATGACCGAACCATAATAGCCCTGGTAGTTGTCGATGAAACCTTGCAGCACATAGGCGCTTTCATAGGTGAAGGCGCCGAACGGTGCGTCATCGGCTGTGCTGCCATTGAGGCCTGGAACGAACAGGTATTCGGAGAGCCAGTCCTTGTCCTCATGGCTGTAGAGGCAGTGCGCCGCGGTGAGCACCGTACGCGGGCCGATCAGCGTTGCCGAGCAGCTGCCGTAACTGCCCGTCTTCGCCGATTTGGCTTCGAGATAACCGATTGCCGAGAACGGATAGGTCTTGGTGTTCCTGACCTGCTCGCGGTCGTCGGTACCGAAAACCTGACGGCCGGCTTCCCCTTCACCAAGCCCCGGATCCTCGGTCTTGCGCGGACCACCTTCAGCTCCATTGGCCGGCGCGTTCAGTTCCTTGATGATAAGGTCCCGCAGCGCTTCGCTCGGTTCGATCTTGATCTCCTTGCCATCGGCGGAACGTCCGACGATGCCATAGGATTTGACAGCCGTTGCCTCGTCAGCAAGCGGCGCGGCGCGGCTGTCTTCGTCGGTAAGCTTCGGTGGCGCGATTGGTTTTGCCCGCCCGGGCTTGTAGTCGCCTGAAGTCACGTCCCGCATGCTTTCGCCGTTGCCGGCACTGGCGGAGCCAGGGTCGGCGGCGAATACAGGGGCCGTCCACATTGCCGTGGAAAGCAATGCGGACGCAATGAGTGCGTTTGTCAGTTTTGTCATGGTGAGACTCTCCCAAAAGTCAGCAAGGACTGGATCAAAATACAGAAATATTGTCGAGATCGTGGTGACGCCGAAAAATGAGTTTCCCCGCCGGCGTTCGGCCCGATCGTTGTTCTGCACGGTCATTTGAAGGCCCCCGCCAAAAAACGCCCGCGGCGATATACTGCCTAAAATAATCCAACATTGGCAATGACAAATCACTTCCACGTAGCCCGTGGGGGGCTATAGGGTTTGTGCGGGTTCTGCTCGCGGGCACGGTTAGCAAAAGTGGGATTCGGTTTTGTGACCGATCGCGCGCCAATTGAAAGTGGCACGCGTCCGGATTTCGAAACCGGCGCCGCCTCTTTGCATCATGTCCCGGCACCGGCCTGCACGGGAAAATGGTCTCAGGAGGTTTCAGGTGCACATCACAAGTCGGTTCGGGCCAATCGTTGCCGCTTCGCTGCTTGGCATCGCCGCTGCCGTTATATCAATCAACACCAGCCAGGCGGATGACATCGCCAGGCCCGAAGCGGCGGTCTCGCCGATGAAACGTGTCGCGGATGCCAGGGCCAAGGCTGCGGCGGAGAATCCCGAAGGCACCGATCGCGTCTATGGCGGCAACCAGGCCGAAAAGGGCGCCTACCCGTTCCAGGTCGCGCTGCTTACCACCGACAGGCTGGACGAGAACCCGGCCTCGCAGGCCAATGCACAATTCTGCGGCGGCAGCCTGATCGCGCCGCAATGGGTGCTGACCGCGGCGCACTGCCTCAACGACAAGGGCCAGCCGATTTCGCCAGACTCCGTCACCGTGCTGACCGGCGCCACCGAACTGAGCGAGGGCAAGCGCCACAAGGTGGCGGAGGTCATCGTCAACGAAGGCTACAGCGAGCAGACGCTCGACAACGACCTCGGCCTGCTCCGGCTTGCCGAGCCGGCCGATGCGCCGACCATCAAGCTCACCCACGAGGCGACCCCCGATGCCGGCAAGACGACCGTCACCGGCTGGGGCAAGATGCAGGACGGAACCTTTCCCACCACACTGATGGTTGCCGATCTGGACCTGCAGCCGAACAGCGCCTGCAACAGCGGCATCAAGGCCATCTACGCGCATGATCTGAAGGCGGCACTGGGCGATCTGTCCCATCGCATGCGCTACTCGGAAAAGGGCATCGAAGCCGCCGCCAATGCGATCGCCGCCGACATGACCGACCCGCTGACCAACAACATGATCTGCGCCGGCACCACCAGCGGCGTGCGCGACGCCTGCAATGGCGACAGCGGCGGCCCGCTGTTCATGACCGGCGCCGGCGGCCCGGTCCAGGTCGGCGTCGTCAGCTGGGGCGAAGGCCCGGCGGACGGAAGTGCTGCCTGCGGCCACAAGGACGCCTATGGCATCTACACGCGGCTGGCCAACTACAGCGGCTGGATCGAGGCGAAGATGAAGACCCCTGCGCCCGCGCCGGAAAAGCCCAAGGTCGGGCTTGGCACCGCCCAGAAGCCGGCGACGCCCTGACGCGGCCATCTCGCTTTTGCATGAGAACGGCGGGAGGGGTTCCCGCTGTTTCTAGCTAGCTAGTTGGCCGGCTTGCAAGAAAGCCTATTTCCTCGGCGGACCTTTGCGTTCGGCCGAAGCCGCCCACAGATTGATGTCGGACTCGCGTGCGTAGGTATCGATCTCGGCCAGTTCCGCATCGCTGAAGTCGGGCACCTTGAGCACGCCGACGCAGTCCTCGACCTGCTCCGGCCGGCTGGCACCGATCAGCGCCGAGGTCACCTTGCCCTTGCGCAGCACCCAGGCCAGCGCCATCTGCGCTAGCGTCTGGCCGCGCTTGCCGGCAATGGCGTCGAGCGCCTTGATGTTGGCAATGGTCCTGTCGTTGATGAACGCCGTCTTCAGTGACTTGCCCTGGGAGGCGCGGCTGCCTTGCGGGATGCCGCCGAGATATTTGTCGGTCAGCATGCCTTGCGCCAGCGGCGAGAACACGATGGAGCCGACGCCGAGCCCTTCAAGCGTATCGAGCAGGCCATCCTCCTCGACCCAGCGGTTCAGCATCGAATAGCTCGGCTGGTGGATGACACAGGGCGTGCCGAGCTGCTTCAGGATGTCGGCGGCCTCGCGCGTGCGTTGCGAATTGTAGGACGAGATGCCGGCATAGAGCGCCTTGCCCGAGCGCACGGCATGATCGAGCGCTCCCATGGTTTCTTCCAGCGGCGTATCGGGATCGAAGCGGTGCGAATAGAAGATGTCGACATAGTCGAGCCCCATCCGCTTCAGGCTCTGGTCGAGGCTGGCCAGCATGTATTTGCGCCCGCCCCATTCGCCATAAGGGCCGGCCCACATCTCGTAGCCGGCCTTGGTCGAGATGATCAGCTCATCGCGATAGCCGGCGAAATCGGTGCGCAGGATTTCGCCGAAAGCGGTCTCCGCCGAACCGGGCGGCGGACCGTAATTGTTGGCGAGGTCGAAATGCGTGATGCCAAGGTCGAAGGCCTTGCGGGCGATCGCCTGCTTGGTCTTGTGCGGCGTATCATTACCAAAATTGTGCCACAGCCCAAGCGAGATCGCCGGCAGCTTCAGGCCGGAGCGACCACAACGGTTGTAGACCATGTTCTGGTAGCGGTTTTCGGCGGGGGTGTAGGGCATGGGAAATCCTCAGATGGAAGCGAGCCCGTCGGCTGCCACCGCGACAACGCGGCGAGTCGGCTCAGCCCCTCTCCCTTACCCCCTCCCCGCAAGAACGGGGAGGGGGATGCGGCGCGTGGCCTATTTCTTCTTTGCCAGCAGCTCCTTGGCTTCCTTGACGCCAAGTGCCGCCGGCCGCTCGCATGTCGTCTGCATGGCGACGAACTTGCCGGTCTCGCCCGAGCGCAGCAGGCCGGTCATCACGTCGACGGCATGCAGCGCCAGTTCCATCGAGCAGCGGTGCGGCCGGCCCTCGGTGATCGCGAGCGCCATGTCGGCAAGGCCGGCGGTGCGGTAATTGGCCATCATGCCTTGCGAATGCATCTCGTTGGGCACGCCGAACGGATGCTTCCATTTCGGCAACTTCTTGACCGGCTTGCTGTCCTCGGTGAAGCGCACATCGCCACCGAAGAAGTTCGGATCCGGCACAAACACCGTGCCGGCCTCGCCATAGAGTTCCATCGGCGCATGGCCGTGGGCCCAGACATCCCAGCTTGTGTTCAGCGTCACCACGGCGCCGTTCTCGAATTCCAGCAGGCCATGGATGGTCGTCGGCGTGTTGACCGGGATCTTTTCGCCGGCGCGCGGCTTTGAGCTGATGGTGCGCTCCTTGGCCGGCGTCGTCGCGAAGGCCGCGACCTGTTTCACCGGTCCGATCAGCTGGATCAGATTGGTGATGTAATACGGTCCGATGTCGAGCACCGGTCCCGCGCCAGGCTGGAAGAAGAAGTCGGGATTGGGGTGCCAGTGCTCCATGCCGTGGCCCATGACGTGGCACGTGCCGCTGGTGATCTTGCCGAGTTTTCCCTCGTCGATCAGCTCGCGGACCAGCTGATGCGCACCGCCGAGGAAGGTGTCGGGCGCCGAGCCGATGCGCAGCCCCTTCTTCTCCGCTCGCGCCTTGAGGTCCTGGCCTTCCTTGACCGACAGCACGAAGGGCTTTTCCGAATAGACGTGCTTGCCGGCGTCGAGCACCTGCTTGGACACCTCGTAGTGCACCGCCGGGATGGTCAGATTGACGATGATGTCGATGTCGTCGGCCTTCAACAATCCGTCGACTGTTTCGGCGCGCAGCTTGAACTCCTTTGCCCGCGCCCTGGCGGCATCCATATTGATGTCGGCGCAGGCGCGCATCTCGATGCCGCGAAACAGCGGCGCCAGCGAGAAATACGCCTTCGAGATGTTGCCGCAGCCGATGACGCCGATACCCAGTTTCTTTGCCATGCTGATTGTTCCTAGTAGTTTTTTACGGTTGCGATCGAACGGCGGGCGAAGCGCTCGATGTCGTTCGGGTTGTCCTGTTCCATGACGAAGTACTTGGCGGCACTCTTGGCGCGCAGCACCTTGATCAGGCCGGCCCAGTCGATGGTGCCGTGGCCGACATCCGACCAGCCATCCTCGTCCAGCCCCTCGCCAGGCTTGGCGATGTCCTTGACGTGAACGGCGCTGATGCGCTTGCCGTGTTTCTCGATCCAGGGCAGCGGATCGTCGCCGCCGCGCACCACCCAGGCGACATCCATCTCCCAGCCGATGTCAGGCGCGGAGGACAGGATGTGGTCCTGCGGCACCGATCCATCGGCGAGTTTCTTGAACTCGAAATCATGGTTGTGCCAGGCAAAGCCGTAGCCGGCCTTTTTCGCGGCGGCGCCGACCTTGGCCAAGCGTTCGCCAAAGCCACGCCAGCCGGCGGTGTCGGATGGCCGCTGGTCAGGCATCAGAAAGGGACAGATGAGCAGCGTGATGCCGAGCGCGTCGGCAATCTTGCGCACGCCGTCGAAATCCTTCTCGAGCGCGTCGATCGAGAAATGCCCGGTCGGCATGGCGAGGCCATTCTTGTCGATTTCGGCGCGGAAGGCCTTGGGATCGTCATAGACGCCGCCGAAGCCTTCAACCTCGGTGTAGCCGAGCTTGCCGAGCGTGTTGAGCACGCCTTCCCAGGGCTGGAAATTGCGGGCGCTGTACAGTTGGAATGACCAGTTCATCGTCTCTGTCCGTTCTGCTTGGGGATGGTGGGTCTTGGGGCTACATGCGGTTGCCGGATTGGCTGTCGAACAGCGAGGCGCGGGCGGGATCGAAGCCGATCCGGATTGGCTCGCCATTGCGCAGCGTCTTTTCCGCCTCGACGCGGAAGGAGAAATTGTGGCCGCCGAGCTTCGTCCACACCAGCGTGTCGGAGCCCATCGGCTCGACGATCTCGACCGCGGCATCGGTGGCGAAGGGCATGGTGTTCGCCGCCTCGCCAAAGGCGACGTGCTCGGGCCGGATACCGAAAACGCAAGGCCCGCTGCCATTGCCCGCCGCGTCGAAAGCGTAGCGGTCGAGCGGTATGGAGATATCTCCGGTCTTGAAAGCAATACCGGCCGCCACCTGCCCGTCGATGAAATTCATCGCCGGCGAACCAAGAAAGCCGGCGACGAAGCGGTTGACCGGGCGGTTGTAGATGGTCTGCGGCGCATCGAGCTGCTGGATGACGCCACCTTTCATGACTGCAATACGGTCGGCCAGCGTCATCGCCTCGATCTGGTCGTGGGTAACGTAGATCATGGTGTTCTGCAGCTTGCGGTGCAGCAGCTTTATCTCGACACGCAGTTCGGCGCGCAGCTTGGCGTCGAGATTGGAGAGCGGCTCGTCGAACAGGAACACGTCAACATCGCGCACCAGAGCGCGCCCGATCGCCACGCGCTGGCGCTGGCCGCCGGAGAGCGCCGCCGGCTTGCGTTGCAACAGCGGCTCGATCTGCAGGATCTCGGCGGCCCGCGCGATCCGCTTGGCGATCTCGTCCTTCGGTGTGCCAGCGACGCGCAGACCGAAGGACAGGTTCTTCTCCACTGTCATCTGCGGGTAGAGCGCATAAGACTGGAACACCATGCCGATGCCGCGGTCCTTGGGCTCTTCCCAGGTGACGTTCTTGCCTTTGATGAAAATGCGGCCTTCCGAGACGTCGAGCAGGCCGGCGATGCAGTTGAGCAAGGTCGACTTGCCGCAGCCGGAGGGCCCGAGCAGCACGATGAATTCGCCATTGGCGACATCGAGATTGAGCGTCTCCAGCACGGTCACCGCACCGAAATTCAGCGACAGGTTCTGGATCGAGACGCTGGTGCCGTTGGCTGCCGTCATCGCCATCATCCTTTCACCGCGCCGGCGGCGATGCCGCGGACGAAAAGCTTGCCGGAAATGAAATAGACGATAAGCGGCACAAGCCCGGTCAGGATGGTGGCGGCCATGTTGACGTTGTACTCCTTCACGCCTTGCACCGAGTTGACGATGTTGTTGAGCTGCACCGTCATCGGATAGGTGTCGGGGCGGGTGTAGACGACGCCGAACAGGAAGTCGTTCCAGATACCCGTCACCTGCAGGATGATGGCGACGACGAAGATCGGCAGCGACATCGGCAGCATGATGCGCAGGAAGATGCCCCAGAAGCCGGCGCCGTCGACACGCGCCGCCCTGAACAGCTCTTCCGGCATGGAGGAAAAATAGTTGCGAAACAGCAACGTCAGGATCGGCATGCCGAAAATGGAATGGACGATCACCAGCCCGCTGAGGCTGCCGTACAGGCCGATCTCGCGCAGGATGATGACGATCGGATAGATCATCACCTGGTAGGGGATGAAGGCACCGACGATCAGAATGACGAAAAAGGTGTCGGCGCCCTTGAAGCGCCAATTGGCCAGCGCGTAGCCGTTCACCGAGGCGATGGCGATCGATAGCAGCACCGACGGCACGGTGATGCGCACCGAATTCCAGAAGCCGCGCGAAAGCCCGTCGCAGTTGAGGCCGGTGCAGGCCGTCGACCAGGCCTTGACCCACGGCTCCAAGGTGATTTCGAGCGGCGGCGAGAAGATGTTGCCGAGCCGGATTTCCGGCATGCCTTTGAGCGAAGTGACGACCATCACGTAGAGCGGCAACAGGTAGTAGGCCGCGATGACGAAGAGTGTGCCGTAAAGGAAGATGTTGCGCCGCGAAAACATGCGGCGCGGTTTCGGGCCGTAGGGCCCGGCGATGCCCTGGCTGGCGGCAGCGATTGTTGGAGCTGTGGTGTTTGCCATACTCATTTGCGCCGCCCGAATTCGAGATAGGCCCATGGCACGATGACGATCACCACCGAGAGCAGCATCATGGTCGAGGCGGCAAAACCCTGGCCGAGGTTCTGGGCGAAGAACATGTAGTCATACACATACTTGGCCGGCACCTCGGAGGCGATGCCCGGGCCGCCGCTGGTCTGGGCCACGACGAGGTCATAGACCTTGACGATGCCGGAGGCGATGATGACGAGCGTGGTGATGAAGACCGGCCTCATCATCGGGATGACGATGAACAGATAGGTCTTCCACATCGGTATCCCGTCCACCCGCGCGGCCTTCCAGATGTCCTCGTCGATGCCACGCAGGCCGGCCAGCATCAGGCACATGATGAGCCCGGTGCCTTGCCACAGTGCCGCGATCGATATGCCGTAGATGACGATGCTGGAATTGTAGAGCGGGTCGAAGCTGAAGCTCTCCCAACCCAGCCCCCGCACCACATGCTGGATGCCGAAATCCGGATTGAGCAGCCACTGCCAGACAAGGCCGGTGACGATGAAAGACAGCGCAAAGGGATAGAGGAAGATGGTCCGGAACGTATCCTCGAAGCGTATCTTCTGGTCGAGCAACGCGGCAAGCAGGAAGCCGATGACCAGTGAGAAAACCAGCGAGATCGCGCCGTAGATCAAAAGGTTCTCGATCGAGATCAGCCAGCGCGGCGTCACCCACAACCTGTAATACTGGTCGAGCCCGACGAAATTCAGCCGCGGCAAGAGCTTCGAGTTGGTGAAGGAATAGAGCACTGTCCAAAGAGTGCCGCCGACGAAAACCACCCCTGCGGTGAGGATCATCGGGATCGAGGCGACCTTCGCATTGAGGTTGCGGAACAGCGGGTTGGGGCGTTCGCTCTTGCTCATCTCGTCAGCCGGCTGGGTAAGGGCGGTGTGGTCCCGGCCATGCGTTCGCAAGGCCGGGACCGAGGTGGGTTGCCTCAAACGTCAGTCTGCCGACGCGATGAGGTCGGCGAAGCGCTTCTGCGCGTCTTCCACCGTCAACTCCGGCTTGGCGAAGAATTCGGCGAACAGATCTTCCTTCTGCTTCTGGGTGTCCTGCGAGAGCAACTGGTCCGTCCACGGTATGACGGCGCCCTTGGCGAGGATGGCCAGGCCCTTCTTCATGCAGTCGTTCGCCGCGTTGAGATCGACGTCGCCGCGCACCGGCAGCGAACCCTTCTTCAGGTTGAAGGCGACCTGCGTCTTGGGATCGAGCAGAGTCTGGGCCAGCACCTCCTGGGCCTTGGCCTTGTCGGCATCCTTGAGCAGCGGGAAGTAGAAGGCGTCGCCGCCGGTGGCGATGACTTCGTTCAGCCCAAGGCCCGGCAGGCAGGTATAATCCTTGCCGGCGGTCTTGCCGGCAACCTGAAACTCGCCTTGTGCCCAGTCACCCATGATCTGGCCGCCGGCCTTGCCGGTAATGACCATGTTGGTGGCCTGGTTCCAGTCCTGCACATTGGTGTTCTTTGCCATCTTGCGGGCATCGTCCGCGGCCTTGAAAACCTTGGCGACTTCGGGTCCGGCGGCGAATTTGGCATCCTTGTCCTTGTAGACCTTGAGGAATGCATCCGAGCCGCCCACCGCTGCAAGCAGCACGTCGAAGGCGCCGGAGGACTGCCATGCCTGCCCGCCGACGGCGAGCGGGACGATACCTGCCTTCTCCAGCGCCGGGGCGGCGGCCACGAATTCATTCCAATTCTTCGGCACCGGCACGCCGGCCTTCTGGAAGGCCTCGTTCGACAGCCACAGCCACTGCCAGGAATGGATGTTGACGGGCACGCAATAGATCTTGCCGTCGATGGTGCAGCTGTCGAGCAGGCTCTTCGGCCGCACGATCTCCGTCCACTTGCCCTTGGTGGCGACGTCGGTAAGGTCGCGCATCAGGCCGGCCTGCACCAGCTCTTCCGCCTGGCGGCCGTGGTTGAACTGGGTGGCGCCCATCGGATCGCCGCCGGTGATGCGGCTGATCATGATCGGCCGCGCCGTGCCGCCGGAACCGGCGATGGCGCCGTCCACCCAGTGATTGCCGGTTGCGTCGAAAGCCTTGGCGAGTTCCGCGACCGCCGCCGCCTCGCCGCCCGAAGTCCACCAATGGGTGACTTCCAGATCGGTCGCGGCGGCCGGACCGGCGAACTGCAGCGCGGCCGTCGCTGCCAGGGCAGCGGTCAAAAGTTTGTATCGCATTTCGGTTCCTCCCAGAATCTGAAACGTTACAGATTTTCGATACGGCAATTGCGTGGACTGTGCAACCCCACGATCGAATTGGGTCCATCTTTTTTTCGAGCCGCGAACAAATTCGCACGAACGGCAATGCCTATGTGCGCTGCAACATGCTCGCTGCAGTGCAAAACGCTGGAATGATGCATGAAAGCCGCCAAGGAGCGTGATTCCTATGGAATCCCAATGGGTTTCGTACAGGAGCCGTCCCCTGGCGAAAGGCGGTCCGCATCTCGATATTGGCAATCTGTAACGTTTCAGTATATCTAGGTTTACCGGGGCTGGAGCGTAAGTCGTATCGCAATGGCGGCGATTGCCGACCTGCCCGGCGGCTGCTATGCGCCTGACGGGCGGGACGAATGGACAAACAGCGCAGGGACAAGAAGGAAGAGGCGTCGACGCAGGGGCGACCGACGCTGAAGACGCTTGCCTTCATGACAGGGCTCGGCGTCACCACCGTGTCGCGCGCCTTGAAGGATGCTCCGGAAATCGGCGCCGAAACCAGGCGACGCGTCCAACTGGTGGCCAAGCAGATCGGTTATCGGCCGAACCGCGCCGGCGTGCGCCTGCGCACCGGCAGGACCAACGTCATCAGCCTCGTGCTCAACACCGACCGCGAGATCATGAGCTTTGTCTCGGACATCATCTATGGCGTTTCGGAAGTGCTTGCCGAAACGCCCTATCACCTGATCGTAACGCCCTATTCCCGCTCCCAGGATCCGTTGGAGCCAATCCGCTATCTCGTCGAGACCGGCTCCGCCGACGGCGTCATCATCTCACGCACCCAACCGAACGATCCGCGCGCCCGCTACATGCTGGAGCACGGCATGCCTTTTGCCACGCATGGCCGCACTGACATGGGTGTCGTCCACCCCTACCACGACTTCGACAACCATGCCTTCGCGATCGAGGCCGTGCGCCGATTGGCAAGCATGGGCCGGCGCAAGCTGGCGCTTCTGTCGCCGCCGCCAGGGCTGACCTACTACAGCCACACGCTGAACGGATTTGCCGATGCGCTGAGCGAGGTTGGCGCCAGCGAAATCCCGTTCAACACCGTTTCGATCGACCATTCGATCGAGCAGATCAGGAGCCGGACCGCGCAACTGATGCGCCGTGAGAACCGGCCGGACGGTTTTGTCAGCAGCGCCGCCGCCGCGACACTCGCCATCGTCGCCGGCATCGAGGATGCCGGCCTCAAGCTCGGCCGCGACGTCGATGTAGTGTCCAAGCAGTCGTCGGATCTCTTGCACCTGTTCCGGCCGGAACTGCTCGTCGTCAACGAGAACTTCCGGCTGGCGGGCTCCGAACTCGCCCGCTCCGTGCTCGGCTGGATCGGCGGCGCCGCGCCCGGCTCGCTGCAGTCGCTCAGCTTGCCAGGCGAGGTGCAGGCCTATCAGCGTCCAGCCGACTGATCTGGTCCGATGCTCTGATCAGCCAGTCGCGCCACTGCCCCACGGACCATGGAACGCGCCCGCCCCGTCGATGCGCTCGAAGCCATGCGCGCCGAAGAAATCACGCTGCGCCTGGATCAAGTTGGAGGTGCCGCGGCCCTGGCGATAGCTGTCGAAATAGGCAAGTGCCGAAGACAGTGCCGGCACCGGCGCACCGGCCTCGGATGCTCTTGCCACGACGCGCCGCAGCGACGGATGCGCTTCCTGCATCATGGCGATGAAGGCTGGGGCCATCAGGAGATTGGTCGCAGCGCTGCCCTTGCCGAAGGCCTCGGCCATGGTGTCGAGCAGCTGCGAACGAATGATGCAGCCGGCTCGCCAGATCTTGGCGATGGTCGGCATCGGCAGGTTCCAGTTGAACTCCTTCGACGCGCCGCTCATAACCGCGAAACCCTGTGCATAGGCGGCGATCTTGCCGGCGAACAGCGCCAGTTCGAGGTCTTTCAGCAGTGCGTCCTTGTCGCCCGAAATCTTCGCCACCCCGACATTGCCATAGGCTTTTTCCGCCGCCAGCCGCTCGTCCTTGATCGACGACAGAACGCGTGCCGCCACAGCCGCCTCGATCGCCGTCGCCGGAATGCCGAGCTGCTGCGCCTCGATGACGGACCATTTGCCGGTGCCTTTCTGGCCGGCGCGGTCGAGGATGATGTCGACCACCGGCTTGCCGGTCTTCGCATCGTCGGCGGCCAGCACCTTGGGGGTGATCTCGATCAGGTAGGAGTTGAGCCGGCCCTTGTTCCAGTTGGAAAACACCGTGCCGATCTCCTTCGGCCCCATGCCGAGGCCGTCGCGCAGGATGCCGTAGATTTCAGCGATCATCTGCATGTCGGCATATTCGATGCCGTTGTGGATGGTCTTGACGAAATGACCGGCGCCGTCGGTGCCGAGCCATGCCGCGCAGGGTTCGTCCTTGAACTTGGCGGAAATGGCGGTCAGCACTTTCTCGACACGCTTCCAGCTCTCTTCGGTGCCGCCGACCATGATCGACGGTCCGTGGCGCGCGCCCTCCTCGCCGCCGGAAACGCCCATGCCGATAAAGGTGAGACCTGACCCGGAAAGTTCGGAGAAGCGCCGCATCGTGTCGCGGAAATTGGCGTTGCCGGCGTCGATGACGATGTCATTGGCCGACAGCACGCCACGCAAGGCCGCGATCTGCTCGTCAACCGGCTTGCCGGCCAGCACCATGATGATGATCGGGCGCGGCGGCCGGATCGCCGCGGCGAGATCTTCCAGGCTGTAGCAGGGCACCACCATGTCCTTCAGCGCGCCGGCATTTTCGACGAAAGCGTCGGTGCGTGCCCGGGTGCGGTTGAAGACGGCGATGCGGTGGCCGTGCTCGGCGATGTTGAGCGCCAGGTTGGAGCCCATCGTGCCAAGGCCGATCAGCCCGATTTCGGCTTTTTCCATCGTTTCTTCCCTGCTTTCGGATCTTGTTGGTTCGAGCTCGCGATTTGCGCGGATGCCCATTCTTGGCGAGATGATTGACGGGCCTTTCGGGTCACGTCAACCGCCTCGCCGAATTGTGTTGCCCAGATTGTCGGGTCGGCTCGTGCCAGCGCCTGGCACCCCGGCTCTACGGCCTGATGTCGATTGGCGCTTCGATCTTCACTATCTCGAAGTCCGAAACCAGGATGTCGATGCGCACCGTCCACTTGCCGGGAACCGGGATGACGAGGTTGTCGACACGCCAGCTGCCGTCGCCGGGTTTGGTCGCGGCGCGCTTCAGCGGCTCGATGCCGGAATCGGGCTTTGAAAGCACCAGCGTCACCTCCTTGGCGTCGAGCGGCCCGAAATCGCCGGTCATGATGATCATCGAGGCGACGACCGGCCCGGCGTGGCCGGGCGTGATGCTGAGATCGGCCATCGCCTTCAGCGCGTGAATGTGGACCGAGGCTGGTTGCGCCGCCGCGATCGCCAGTGCCCGTGGCGGCGGCGTGAAGCGCCATCCCGCGGCAACGCCGAAGATCGCCAGCACGATCAGCATTTCGACGCCGATCGAGCGAGAGAGCCTGCGTTGCACTTCTGTCGCTCCCGCCTCGGCCAAAGCTGTGAGTCTCCAGCGGTTGACGGCGGCGAGCGTGAACAGGAAGACCAGCAACCCGAGCTTGATCAGCAGCAGCCGGCCATAGGCGGTATCGACCAGCGCCGTGGGTGTCTGCACCTGGATGACAGCAAGCGCGATGCCGGCCGCCGCAAGCACGGCCACCACAGGCAGGATCAGCCAGGAAAACCGGCGAAGGAATGGCGCGGCCTCCGCCGATTGATCCTCCAGCGCCAGGCCGAGCGGCATCAACGCACCAGCCCAGAATGCGATGCCGACGCCATGCAGGAACACCATCGGCCGCGTCAGCCATTGTGGTTCGGCGGCACTTGCGTGGCCGCTGGCGGCAAGCGCGGCACCCACTCCGGCCAGCCCTGCCAGGGCGAATGGCTTGGCGGTCGCGCGCGGCCCGACCAGCGACAGCAGGCCGAGGCCCAGCGCCATCAGGGCAATCAGCACCGTCCAGCCGAAACTGGTGCCGAGCCCGGTCCGCCAGATGACCGGCCGCGCCAGATGAGAGAGCGGTGCCCCGAGTGCATCCAGCCCCTGCAGGCCGAGCGACAAGCATGCCGCGACGAGCCCGCACGGGATTGCAGCGATGACGAAGCGCCGACCGGCCTGTCCGCCGCCAGCCAACCAGGCAAAGGCGAAGGCGCCACCGACGCCAGGGAAAAGGCCAATGTAGAGAAAGATCTTGCCGACCCAGATTGCCACGCGCAACTGCCAGTCGACAGCTTCGGGCACGGCGGGCGGCGCGCTTGGCCCGCCCATGGAAAACAGCAGCGAACCGCCGACCGGATGACCGTCGGCGGAAATGACCCGCCAGCTCAGCACATGCGTACCGGACCCAAGGGTCTGCGGATTGTCGATCTCGACCGTCTGGTCGCTGAGACGGAAGGATGTCAGTGCAACCGGCGTGCCGTCGGGCTTCACCAGCGTCAGCACCAGTGGCGACACCGGCTCGCTGAAGGTCAATGAGAACCGTGCCGGAGCCTGTGCCAGCACCGCGCCGTCGGCAGGATCGGTCTTGATCAGGGCGGCATGGGCAAGGGCCCGGTCCGGCATCAGTGTCGCGGCAAGCAGCAGAAATCCAAACAGCAGGCCAGCAGCCAGCCGACCGACGCCACGGCCGGTGATGCAGGCCTGCTCCAGGACGAATGCCGCGTTCATGTCATCCCCGCTGAAAGAGCGGCGCGCTCCGATCCGAAGCGCGCCACCAGAAATCATTTCTTGGGCAACAGCTTGATGCCGGGTGCCGGGTTCTCCAGGGCGTCTTCATCCTGGCCGGCCGCCGGGATCTCGATCCAACGATCGGCGACGCCATCGCATTCCTGCACCACCGGGAAGTAGAGTTTTTCACCCGCCGGCAGATCCGCGGTCAACTGCGCACGGAAGACGAACTCGTCGTAGAATTCATCCGGCAGGCTGCCGCCGCTCCAGTCGACTTCCTTGACCCCATCGGTCACCGCCTGGCCGTAGAGCTGGTAGGATTTTTCGTATTTGCCCTTCTTGGCCTGCAATGTCCAACCCGGCTTCGGCATCGGCTTCACTGCGATCACCCCTTCCGGGATCTGTACGCGCACCGCGGTCGTCGCCTTGCCGTCGCAGCCATGCGGCACGCGCAGGATTGCCTTGTAGGTCGAGCCGACCGCGGCTTCCTGGGTTTCGAGCGTTATGTGCGCGAAGGCGGCACTCGTCCCCAGCACGAAAAGCGCGCCGGCCGACAAAAGATACTTGTTCATGATGGTCCCTCTGAATTCTGATTGATCGATAGCCGGTTCAATCGTTGTCCTCTTGAGGCGCTGCGCTGCCCATGGCTTGCACGGCGAATTCGACCGTCACCGTCCCGGCCTTTTCGAAGGTCAGTGTGGCGGTGAACATCTCGCCTTGCTTGGGTGGCTGCTTCAAATCCATGAACATCACATGATAGCTGCCCGGACCCAAAACGACCTTGCCGCCAGCCGGGATTTCCAGGCCGCCGGCAACCGGCCGCATGGTCATGACGCCGTCCTTCACCGCCATTTCATGCAGCTCGGCCTTGTCCGAGATGTCGGAGGAAATCGACAGCAGCCGGTCCGGCGCACTGCCTTTGTTGGTGATGGTGAAATAGCCGCCGGCCACCTTGGCGCCGGCCGGCGTGGCGCGCGACCAGGGATGCCCGATCTCGAGATCGCCGACCTTGAACTCATGCGCCAGGACGGTCTGGGCGCCGACGAACAACAAAGCAAGAGCCAGCACGGCAATGCCGAGGCGCTCCTCGAAGCTGCGCAGGAAGGATCTGTTACGGCCGAACGTAGGGCGCGTGGCAGTAAGGAAAAAACAGGACATGGTTGCTCCATGAAGTGATGATCGCGCCGGTACCGGTCGCGAACAGTTCTGATCTTTGGATGGGTACGCCCGCGAAAGGTTCCGCCGGCAAGCAGGCTCAGGCCGTCAGCGGCGGCGCACGCGGGTTCGACGGCGAGCGCTCACGCGCGAAGTCCAGGTGCGTCGTCGCCGGAAAGACAAAAGCGACCGGTTCAAAGGAAAGGCTGCCCAGCGCCAGGCTGGTGTCGGGCGGCGGCGCGAAGGCCGTCGAAACCATGCTGCAGCCAAGCACGCAGCATGCCGGCATATGGGACGGTTGCGGATTGCCGCCCGGAAGCTGGGCCGCACCCTCATGGGTACAGATGACGTTGCCGAAAGCGTCGATCTGCGCTGCAGTCGGCCCGGCGCCGAAGGCGAACGCGCCGAGCGTCGACTGGAGCAGCAGCAGGTAGGCCGCGACAAGCGCGACCGGCATGCTCCACCGTCTTCTCGATACGCCCAAAGCCCTGCCTCTTCGCAGCAATGCTACATGTCTAGCACGCGGCTGGCGGGTGGAAAATCGGCAATTCGATGCTGCGGCAACGCGGCGCGATCAGGATTTTTGTAGCGGCCGGTTTTCAGGGATCGAGGTCAGCAAGGTGTGACGCGCCGACTTCAGGTGCTTGCGGCAGGCCGCGTCGACCTTGCCGAGGTCACGCGACTTGAGCGCTTCGATATAGGCAAGATGCTCACCGACCGCCACTTCGTTGCGCTCACGCTCCTGCGCCTTGTTCCACTGGTAGTGGTAGTGGAAGATCATGGCGATGACGTCGTAGAAATCGACGATGAAGCGGTTGCGCGACGCGCGATGGATGAGCCGGTGGAAGCGCTCGTCCAGCTCCGAGAATTCGTTGAAGCGGGTGGCGATCTCGCGCGCGAGCAGGCGATGCTCATCTTCCAGACGGTCGAGATCGACCCAGACCGTACTGTCCTGCGGCAAGGCGGCGAAGGCGGCCGCCGAGCGCAGTTCGAACATCTCGCGGATTTCGGTCAGCTCCAGCGCGAAAGCGCGGGTGAAGCCCTTCAGCACCCAATGGCTGTTGCGGCGCTTCTCGATCAGGCCGAAGCGGGAGAAGCGGATCAGGAACTCGCGCACGCTGGTGGTGCCGACCCCGATCTCGCGCGCCAGTTCGAGCTCGTTGATCTGCATGCCGGCCTCGGCGCCACCGGCGAGCAGCCGTCGCATGAACGACCGCTCGATGATCTCTGCCAGCGTGTCGGTTTCTTCCTCCGGGAAGAAATCGTCGGGGCGCGGTTCGCGCAGCACCGTCTTGGCACGCTTGTTCCAGGTGATCAGCCCGGTCTCTTCCATGCGCGCCAGGATGCTGCGGACGGTCGTACGGCTGACGCCAAGCAAGGTGCCAAGCTCCGGTTCCGACGGCAGGCTGCGCGTTTCGTCGAGCAGCCTGAGGCAGCGGTTGTAGGCATCCTTGTAGACGTTGTTGCTCTTCGACATCCCTGACCCGTTGCACGCCGGCGCTTGCGGTGGCCGGCTTGAAGCGCAATATGACGTTCCTAGCGCATGGCCCCGAAAAGCGGAATCGCTTTTCGGCGATGCATGGCTTGGCTCGGTGCTTGAAGCATCCCCATCACCCAGGGCCATGCGGAGCTGCAGTGAAAAAACAATTGACGCAAAACTGTTTTTTCACGATAAAAGACATTACCTCTTAACAGGCGCGTGTCAATCCGTCCGCGCATCCCAGGATCACCCAGGAAACCGCCCGTGAACGCCTCGAACAGCATTCTTCTCTCCGCCGCCGACAATGTCGCCGTCGCCAACGGCCGCATCGATATCGGCACCACGCTGCCGGGCGGCGCGCTTGCCACCGCCGTCATCGAGCCTGGCCACAAGGTGGCGATCAAGCCCATTCCCGCCGGCTCGGCCGTGGTCAAATACGCCCAGGCGATCGGCCGCGCCACGCAGGACATCGCGCCCGGCGAGCATGTCCATTCGCACAATCTGGTTTTCGAAGCCGGTCGTTTGCCGGTGGTGCCGCCGAGCGAGGCGGAGCACGCAACGGAGGCGGACCGCGCCCGCACTTTCATGGGTTATCGCCGCGCCGATGGCCGCGCCGGCACGCGCAACTTCATCGGCATCATCGCCAGCGTCAACTGCTCGGCCACCGTCTGCCGTAGCATTGCCGACCAGGCCAACCGCACGCTGCTGCCGAAATATCCCGGCATCGACGGCTTTGTTCCCATCGTCCACGGCCAGGGTTGCGGCATGAGCGCCACCGGCGACGGCATGATGGTGCTGCACCGCACACTCGCCGGCTATGCCCGCCATCCCAATTTCGGCGGCGTGCTGATGGTCGGGCTCGGCTGCGAGGTCAATCAGTTGACCCTTTACGGCCAGAAGGGCGTCGCCGCCGGCAAACGCCATTTCAACATCCAGGACGCCGGCGGTTCGCGCAAATCGGTCGAAAAGGCGATGGGCGTGCTGGCCGAGATCGCCGAGGAAGTCGGTCAGTTGAAGCGTGAGCCGATCCCGGTCAGCGAGATCGTCGTCGGCCTGCAATGCGGCGGCTCCGACGGCATGTCGGGCATCACGGCCAATCCGGCGCTGGGTGCGGCTGTCGATATCCTGGCCGGTGTCGGCGGCATCGGCATCCTCTCCGAGACCACGGAAATCTACGGCGCCGAACATCTGCTCGCCTATCGCGCGGCAACGCCGGAGGTCGCGCAGAAGCTCGACGGGTTCGTGAAATGGTGGGAGGATCACGTCGCCAAGCACGGCGCCTCGATCGACAACAACCCCTCGCCCGGCAACAAGCGCGGCGGGCTGACCACCATCCTGGAAAAGTCGCTGGGCGCGGTTGCCAAGGGCGGCCAGACGCCGCTCAACGGCGTGTTCGGCTACGCCGAAAAGGTCACCGGCAGTGGCTTGGTGTTCATGGACACGCCCGGCTACGACCCGGTCTCGGCCACCGGCCAGGTGGCCGGCGGCGCCAACGTCATCGTCTTCACCACCGGCCGCGGCTCCTGCTTCGGCTGCCGGCCGACGCCATCGATCAAGATCGCCACCAATTCGACCATGTATCACCAGATGGAAGAGGACATGGACGTCAACTGCGGCGTCATTGCCTCCGGCGAAAAGACCATCGCCGGCATGGGCCGCGAGATCTTCGAACTGATCGTCGAGACGGCTTCCGGCCGCAAGACCAAGAGCGAGGACTTCGGCTACGGCGACAACGAGTTCGTGCCCTGGCATCTTGGCGCAACGCTCTAGATTTCACCGATATCTGAAGACTGCCAGGCCGGACAACGGTCGGGAACGGGAGGTCGTGCATGGAAAAACGCCGCATCGGTCAGACTGCGCTCGAGGTCACCGAGGTCAGCTTTGGCGGCGCCGCGATCGGCGGCCTCTACCGCGCCTGTTCACGCGAGGCGGCGATGGAGACGCTGCAAGGCGCCTGGGAAGCCGGCTTGCGCTACTTCGACACTGCGCCGTTCTACGGTTTCGGCCTGTCGGAACGACGCTTCGGCGACTTCCTGCGGTACAAGCCACGCGATTCCTATGTGTTGTCGACCAAGGTCGGCCGCCTGTTCCACCCGGTGCCGGACGATCAGGTTCCCGATCACTCCTATGTCGACCCGCTGCCCTTCGCGCTGGACTACGACTACTCCTATGACGGCATCATGCGCTCGGTCGATTTCAGCTACGCGCGGCTTGGCCTCAACAAGATCGACATCCTGTTCGTGCATGACATCGGCGCCTATACGCACGGCGTCGAGAAGAACAAGCTGTACTTTCGCCAGCTGATGGATAGCGGTCTCAAGGCGCTGGAGGAACTGAAATCCTCTGGCGCCATTTCCGCCTATGGACTCGGCGTCAACGAAGTCCAGATCTGCCTCGATGTCATGCGCCAGGCGCCGCTCGACTGCATCCTGCTCGCCAGCCGCTATTCCCTGCTCGACCGCAGCGCGGAAGCGGAACTGCTGCCGCTATGCCGTGCGCAACAGACGTCACTGGTCATCGGCGGCGTGTTCAACTCCGGCATATTGGCGACCGGGCCGGTGCAGGGCGCGCATTTCGACTATCAACCCGCCAGCAACGATGTGCTCGACCGTGTCGGTGCGATGGAGAGGATCGCCGCCGAGGGTGGTTATCCCCTCGCCGCTGCCGCGTTCCAGTTTCCTTTGCATGAACCGGCGGTTGCCACCGTGCTGACCGGCACCGCCAAGCCGGCAAACCTGACGCGCAACCTCGAACTGCTCGACATTGAAGTGCCGGACACGGAATATGCCAGATACCGTCCCTATACGGTGGTGCAGGAGTTGGGATGAAGCTGGCGCCTTCGCCGCTGAAAGATCCCATTCTCGCAGGTCCGGGCTTCACAAACTTGCGATCCCATGAAAGAACGAACATTCCATATTGACTAAGGTATGGAATTAATATTCCATAGCTTCAAGGAACGGAAACGGGAGCGTTCGACTGCGGCAAGGGAGGAGCGGTGCAGTCGATGTGTCTGCGCCAGACCTCCGGAAGACCGGCGCGAAACACCGCTTGCATCGACAGGATCGATGCACTATCAAAACATCGTAAATGTTTTTTATTGATAAAGTTCTGTTTGGGCCGCGCCTATCCGAACGGAGCTACCGTAACGTTCAACGGGCGACTTAGGGAGGAATCCTAATGAAATTCGTGACCAGCATTCTCAACCGCCGCGCTGTGATGGCGCTGGCAGCAGCGTCGATGCTCGCCGGCGTCATGCATTCGGCGCCGGTTTCGGCGGCGGACGTGACCATTCCGATCATCGTCAAGGACACCACGTCCTTCTACTGGCAGATCGTTCTGGCCGGTGCCCGCAAGGCCGGCAAGGATCTCGGCGTCAACGTGCCCGAGCTCGGTGCCCAGGCCGAAACCGATGTCAACGGCCAGGTGTCGATCCTCGAGAACGCCGTTGCCAGCAACCCGGCGGCTATCGTGATTGCGCCCACCGAATTCAAGGCGCTTGGCAAGCCGATCGATGAAGCCGCTGCCAAGGTCAAGGTTATCGGCATCGACTCCGGCGCCGACTCCAAGGCCTTCACCTCGTTCCTGACCACCGACAACGTGCAGGGCGGCCGCGTCGCCGCCGACGGCCTCGCCGCCGCCATCGGCGCCGCCAACGGCGGCAAGATCGAGGGCGACGTCGCCCTGATCACCAACGCACCCGGCGCCGGCTCGCTCGAACAGCGCAAACAGGGTTTCACCGAACAGCTCAAGGCAAAATATCCGGGCCTGAAGCTCGTCGCCGACAAATATGCCGACGGCCAGGCCACCACCGGCCTCAACATCGCCACCGACCTGATCACCGCCAACCCGAACCTCAAGGGCATTTTCGCTTCCAACCTGATCATGGCGCAGGGCGTCGGTCAGGCCGTCGCCGAAAACAACCTCGGCGGCAAGCTGGCGCTGGTCGGATTCGACAGCGACGAGAAGCTGATCAAGTTCCTCAACGACGGCGTCATTTCCGCTCTGGTCGTCCAGGATCCGTACCGGATGGGCTATGACGGCATCAAGACCGCGCTCGCCGCCTCGAAGGGCGAGAAGGTCGAGGCCAATGTCGATACCGGAGCCAATCTGGTGACCAAGGACAACATGAAGGACCCCAAGATCGACGCGCTGCTCAACCCGAAGCTCTGAGCATCGCATCCGCAATGGTTTCCGGGGCCCAGGCCCCGGAAACATCCACCGCCGGCACAAGCAGCTTGGAAATCCGCAAGCTTAGGCTAGGCTGTTTTCGGGGCATATTTGCCTTGCCGCGTGCCCATCGTAAGGCCAATCTGGGAGGATTGTCATGACGTCGACGGCGCAGGAACTGCATCCGGCACCGGTGCTGGCACCAGGGCGGACCATCCTCGAATTGCGGGGCCTGGAGAAGCGCTATCCCGGCACCCACGCGCTGAAGCCGGTCAACCTCGCCTTCAAGTCCGGCGAGATCCACGCCATCGTCGGCGAGAATGGCGCTGGCAAATCGACCCTCATCAAGCTTTTGACCGGCGTCATGCCGCGCACCTCCGGAGAGGTCATCTGGGAAGGCCAGCCGGCAGCGTTGGCGACACCGCATGAGGCGATGGCGCTCGGCATCAATGCCGTGCATCAGGAAGTGGTGCTCTGCCGCCACCTGACGGTCGCCGCCAACATGTTCCTCGGCGAGGAGAATTCCCGCTTCGGCATCCTGCAACAGCGGGCCATGGTCAAGGACGCGCAGAAGATCATCGACGATCTCGGCTTCGACCTGCCGGCGCATGTCACGCTGGGCGACCTCACTATCGGCCAACAGCAGCTCATCGCGGCGGCCCGGGCCACCGTGCGCGGCACCAAGTTCCTGATCTTCGACGAACCCACGGCCTACCTGACCCGCAAGGAGGCCGACCAACTGTTCACCCTGATCCGTCGCCTTAAAAGCGAAGGCGTCACGATCATCTATATCAGCCATCGCATGGAAGAGGTGTTCGAGCTCGCCGACCGCGTTTCCGTGCTGCGCGACGGCACCCTGGTCGGCACCCGCAACATCGCCGAGACCAACGATGCCGAGTTGGTCAAGATGATGATCAATCGCTCGATCGAGCAGGTCTACCACAAGGAGCATTTCACGCCCGGTGCCGTGATCCTCGAGGCGAGGAACCTGTCCGGCAAGGGCTTCGAGGATGTGTCGATGACGGTTCGCGCCGGCGAGATCGTCGGACTCTATGGTCTGATCGGCGCCGGGCGCAGCGAGTTCGTCACCACACTTTACGGCCGCCACCGCAAATCGGCGGGCCAGATCCTCTGGGAAGGCAAGGAGGTCCAGGTCAATTCCGAGCATGATGCGATCAAGCTCGGCATGGCGCTGGCGCCGGAAAGCCGCCGCGACCAGGGCCTCTGCCTCAATTTGTCGGTCGGCCTCAATCTCAACCTGCCGATCTACAAGCGCATTTCGAACAATCTGCTGATTTCGAACGCGCAGGAGAAGACGCAAGCCGACCGCCAGATCGCCGATCTGCGCATCAAGACGCCGACGCGCGGTGCATTGGCCTCCAGCCTGTCGGGCGGTAACCAGCAGAAGATCGTCATCGGCAAATGGCTGGCCCATGGCGCCAAGCTGTTCATCTTCGACGAGCCGACGGTCGGCGTCGATGTCGGCACCAAGGCCGAGATCTACCGCCTGTTCGGCGCACTGTTGTCGAAAGGCGCCGGCATCATCCTGATCTCGTCCTATCTGCCGGAAGTCTACGAACTCGCCGACACGCTGCACGTTTTTCGGCGCGGCAAACTGGTGGCGACGCACGGTTTTCGCGCCGCCAGCCACGAGGACATTCTCACGCAGGCGCTCGCGGAGAAACAAGAAAAGCTGGGAGGACAGATATGAGCACCGAGGCGATTGCTGTCGAGAAACCGAAGCGCAACTACAACGTCCTGTTTGGGCTGACGCTCTTGGCGCTGCTGGTTCTGCTGTGGATCGTGCTTTCCGTGGCGACGCCGAGCTTCGCCTCGGGCAACAACCTGGCCAATCTTTTGCGGCAGGGCTCGATGATCGCCATCATGGCGGTCGGCCAGACCTTCGTCATCATCACCGGTGGCATCGACCTGTCGGTCGGCGCCGTGGTCGGCTTCGCCACCGTCGTCGTCGCCATGATGATCAATGCCGGTTTCCCGATCTGGCTCGCCATTCTGGTGACGTTGCTGGTCGGCGTTGCCATCGGCATGTTTCATGGCTTCGGCATCGTCAAGATGGGCCTGCCGCCCTTCATCATCACGCTGGCGACATTGACCTCGCTGCGCGGCATCGGCTTGCTGATGACCAATGGCAACTCGATCAACATCAACAGCGACACCTTCACCGCGTTCTCGCGCAATTCCTTCATCGGCATCCCCAATCTGTTCTGGATGGTCATCCTGGTCGGCATCCCGGCCTATGTTTTCCTCCACCACAGCCGCTGGGGCCGGTATCTGTTCTCGGTCGGCTCCAATGCCGAGGCCTCGCGCCTTTCCGGCGTCAACGTCCAGCGCACCATCTACATGGCTTACACGCTGTCTGGCCTCTGCGCGGCCTTCGTCGGCGTGCTGCTTGCCGCCCGCATCGGCATCGGCAATCCGACACAGGCCGAAGGCTGGGAACTGCAGGCCATCGCCTCGTCGGTGATCGGCGGCACCTCGCTGTTCGGCGCCGTCGGCTCCGTCCATGGCCCGTTGCTCGGCGCCTTCATCCTCGCCACCATCAACAACGGCGCCAATCTGCTCAACGTGAATTCGTTCTGGCAGCGCATCATCACCGGCGCGCTGATCATCATCATCGTCTACTTCGACGGGCTGCGCCGCCGCGGCAAGTAGACCGCCCTCAATCGATCGTCGGCCCGACATGACTGCCGGGCCGGCGATTTCATGACAGACTGGATTGAAGCATGAAAGCCGTCGTCTGCCGCTCGCCCGGCGATCTTGTCCTGGAAGATCGTCCCGCACCCGGCGCGCCACCGCCCGGCTGGGCGCTGGTGGCGGTCAGCCATGTCGGCATCTGCGGCACCGACTACCATATCTTCGAGGGCAAGCACCCGTTCCTCGCCTATCCCCGCATCATGGGCCATGAAGTGTCGGGAACCGTGGTCGAGGCCGGTGAAGGTGTGGATCTGGACGTTGGCGAGCCAGTCGTCATCAACCCCTACCTCTCCTGCGGCAAGTGCATCGCCTGCCGGCACGGCAAACCGAACTGCTGCGTCAGGATCGAGGTGCTCGGCGTCCACCGCGACGGCGCCATGTGCGAACGCATCCTGGTGCCGGCGCAAAATCTCTATCCGGCAAACGGTCTGTCGCTGGCGGACGCCGCCGCCGTCGAGTTCCTCGCCATCGGTGCGCATGCCGTGCGGCGCTCACGCGCCGATCCCGGCGCCCGCACGCTGGTCATCGGCGCCGGCCCGATCGGGCTCGGCACCGCCATCTTCGCCCGTATCGCCGGTCTCGATGTGACGCTGCTCGACATGAGCAGCGAAAGGCTAGCCTTCGCCGCGAACGAACTCGGCTTCCAGACCCTCGACGGCTCGCGCGGCGCGGTACCAGACCTGGTCAGGGAAGCAACCAGCGGCGAAGGCTTCGAAATGGTTTTCGACGCCACCGGCAACACCCAGTCGGTGCAGGCGGCCTTCGCCCATGTCGCGCATGGCGGAACACTGGTGCTGGTCAGCGTCGTCAAGGACGACATCGTCTTTTCCGATCCCGAGTTCCACAAACGCGAAATGACGCTGATCGGCAGCCGCAATGCACTGCGCGCCGACTTCGATCACGTCGCGGCCTCGATCCGCAACGGCGCGGTGCCATTGGCCAAACTGGTCACCCACAGCACCACGCTGGACGACACGCCGCCCGATCTCGCGCGCTGGGCGCACGAGAAATCCGGCTTGATCAAGGCTGTGATCGAGGTCGGGTCATAACATGGCAAGCGGTGAACCCGGCCCGAATTGACGACGCCCCGCGCAGGTCCTCAAACGCCAAGCCGCTGACAAGTGAGCGCGGCCGAGCTGGTGTGATATCAGCGTGAGTCAGATAAATCGCGGCTCGTATAAGGCCGACACTCCCTACAGCGCCGAGAGCTTCAGTTCCACCCGCTCGGCCGGGAAGCGCGACTCGGAAAACTGGATCGGCTGGCCGTCGGGCGTAACGTTGACGGCGACCGTGACCAGCACGATGGCGCCCGGCTGCAGGTCGAGATCGGCAAGGTCGGCTGCATCGGCATGGCGCGCCGACAGCACGGTCGATTGCCGCAGATAGTCGTCTATGCCGAAACGCGCCAGCGATGCGGTGATCGAGCCGGTTTCCGCCATCGCGGCATCGATGCCGGCAAAGCGCCTGACATCGAACCAGCCGGCGGCGCGCGACACCGCCCGCCCATCGGCTTCGCCGCGCGTTTCCAGCCGTATCACATCGGCCCCCCTGGCAAGGCCAAGGCCCTCGGCGACGCGCTGGCTGGCCGGCTCGACCGACGAGGCGAGCAGGACGATATGCCTTTCCGACGTCTGCCCTTGCAGACCCGTCGAAAAGCGTGTGCGCGCGCCGATCGGATAGGACAGCCGCTTGCGCGACAGTACGAAGGTGCCACGCCCCTGCTCGGCCCGCAAAACCCCTTCCTGCACAAGGGCTGATATGGCGCTGCGTACGGTGTGACGGTTGACGCCGTAGCGCTCGGCCAGCACCACCTCCGGCGGCAGCGCGGCATTCTCGGCGAAATCGCCAATGGCGATTGCGTGCAGGATCTTGTCGGCAATCTGCCGCCACAGCGAGACGCCACTGCGCCGTTCGATTCTGTCAGCTCCCAGTTGCCCGATCATCAATTGCCCGCAGCCTTCTATCGCTTGTCATCCACCCGTCATGGACTCGCGCTAGATAATGGGTATAATTTGTATAGATGTCTATATCAATAGACAAATTTAGGCAAGAGGATTGTCGCTTATGCGAGGACAGGAAGCCCGCGACCAGCTCGAGCGCAAGGCCGCCATGGCAACACTGGCGCAATCCAGCGGCGATGACATCGTCCGGCTCTGGAACGAGGCCGGCTTGCCCTCGGAAGCTGAACTGCTGCGCGGTCCCGAGACCGGCTTGGTGACCATGCGCGGCCGCATCGGCGGAGGCGGCGCGCCCTTCAATGTCGGCGAGGCGACCGTTACCCGGGCCACCGTCCGGCTGCCATCCGGGCAGGTCGGCCATTGCTATGCCCTTGGCCGCGACAAGCAGAAGGCAAGGCTGGCGGCCATCGCCGACGCGCTGTGGCAGGACCCGGCCCGCCGCAACGAGGTCGAAACCAAAATCATCGCGCCCCTGCAGGCGGCGCTGACCACAGCGCATGAACGGCGCCGCGCCGAGACGGCGGCAACGAAGGTGGATTTCTTCACAATGGTTCGCGGAGAAGACTGATGGATGTCGCAGCGCAATCGATCGAGGGCGGTTTCGCCGATCCGGTCTTCAACGCCCAGACCGTGTTCCGCGCCGTCATGGACGCGATGGCGCGGCCGGGCAGCGTGCAGCCGCTGCCGGCCTTCGCCCGCCCGCCGGCGCCGCTCTCGGCAACCGCCGGCGCCATAGCATTGGCGCTTTGCGACAATGACACCCCGCTATGGCTCGACCCGGCACTGCAAACCTCCGCCGCGATCAGATCCTGGCTTGGTTTTCACTCTGGCGCACCACTGGCCAACACGCCGGCCGATGCGCATTTCGCATTTGTCGCCACGCCGGCCGAGATGATGGCGCTCGATGGTTTTTCGCAAGGCACGCAGGACTATCCCGATCGCTCGACCACGCTGATCCTGCAAGTCGGCGATCTTGCTTCGGGCGCCCCATTGCTGCTCGAGGGCCCCGGCATCGAGACCAGCACCACGATCGCACCGGCCCGGATGCCGCGTCATTTCGTCGAGCAGTGGAAGCAGAATATCAAGCGCTTTCCGCGCGGCATCGACATCATCCTCGCCACCGCTGACGGCATCGCCTGCCTGCCACGCACGACGCGCATCAAGACGATAGAGGCCTAGGATGTATGTCGCGGTAAAAGGTGGCGAAGCTGCAATTGCCAACGCCCACAGCCTGCTTGCCGACCGCCGGCGCGGCGACCGTTCGGTGCCTGCACTTCGGCTCGATCAGATCGTCGAGCAGCTGGCACTCGGCGTCGACCGGGTGATGAGCGAAGGCTCGCTCTACGACAGGGAACTGGCGGCACTCGCCATCGTCCAGGCGCGCGGCGACATGATCGAGGCGATCTTCCTGGTGCGCGCTTATCGCACCACGCTGCCGCGCTTCGGCTACACAAAGCCGATCGACACCGCCAACATGCTGGTCGAGCGGCGCGTGTCGGCAACCTACAAGGACCTGCCCGGCGGCCAGCTGCTCGGCCCGACCTTCGACTATACCCACCGGCTGCTCGATCCCGAGCTTGCCGCCGGCGCCGATGTCGCCGAACCCTTGCAACGCGAGTCGGAAGCGCAAGCCATGCCGCGCGTTTCGGCGATCCTCGCCCGCGAAGGCCTGATCGAGCCCGATGGCGAGATGCCGCAGGATCATGTCCCCGGCGACATCACCCGCGAGCCGCTGGAGTTCCCGATGGCGCGCGACATCCGCCTGCAGGCGCTGTCACGCGGCGACGAAGGTTTCCTTTTGGCGCTCGGCTATTCCACCCAGCGCGGCTATGCCCGCAACCATCCCTTCGTCGGTGAGATCCGCATCGGCGAGGTCGAGCTGGAACTGGATGTGCCCGAACTGCCCTTCGCGGTGCCGCTCGGTACGGTGCGGGTCACCGAATGCCAGATGGTCAACCAGTTCAAGGGTTCGGCCAAGGCGCCACCGCAATTCACCCGCGGCTACGGCCTCGTCTTCGGCCAGAGCGAGCGCAAGGCGATGGCGATGGCGCTCTGCGATCGGGCGTTGCGCGCCAGCGAGTTGGGTGAGGATGTCGTCGCCGCCGCCCAGGACGAGGAGTTCGTCATCTCGCATTCCGACAATGTCCAGGCGACCGGCTTCGTCGAGCATCTGAAGTTGCCGCACTATGTCGACTTCCAGGCCGAGCTCGACCTCGTGCGCCGCATGCGGGCCGAATATGAAGCCCGTGAAAATCCCGCCAAGGTCGAAGAGAAGAGGGAGGCGGCGGAGTGATGCTAATGGCCGCCGCCATCAACCAAGCCGCCGCCGTAACCCCCACTTGCGCCGGCAACAGTCTCGCCCTGCGCGCCATCTTTCGGCGCGGGAAGAACCATTCTTCGAAGGACAAAGGCAACCACGCCGGCGAAAACCAGCAGCAGGATTCCGACGTGTATCCATCCGGTTTGGGTCATCTGAACTTGGTGCTGTTTCCGCGCATTGGAAGTCAATTCAATAGCATAGAGCGGATGTGATCGCCATGACCGACATCGCCACCTACAACTTCGCCTATCTCGACGAGCAGACAAAGCGGATGATCCGCCGCGCGATCCTCAAGGGCATCGCCATCCCCGGCTACCAGGTGCCATTCGCCTCGCGCGAAATGCCGATGCCTTATGGCTGGGGCACCGGCGGCGTCCAGGTCACCGCTTCGATCATCGGCCCCGACGATGTGCTGAAGGTCATCGACCAGGGCGCAGATGACACCACCAACGCGGTGTCGATCCGCGCCTTCTTCAAGAAGGTCGCCAATGTCGCCGTGACGACCGACACCGCCAGCGCCACCATCATCCAGACCCGCCACCGCATCCCCGAACATCCGCTGACGGCGGGCCAGGTGCTGGTCTATCAGGTGCCGATCCCGGAGCCGCTGCGCTTCCTCGAACCGCGCGAGACCGAAACGCGAAAAATGCATGCGCTGGAGGAATACGGCCTCATGCATGTGAAGCTCTACGAGGACATCGCCAGGCACGGCCGCATCGCCACCACCTATGCCTATCCGGTCAAGGTCGAGGGCCGCTATGTGATGGACCCGTCGCCGACGCCGAAATTCGACAATCCCAAGATGCACCGCTCGCCGGCCCTGCAGCTGTTCGGCGCCGGCCGCGAAAAGCGCATCTATGCGGTGCCGCCCTTCACCGACGTGGTCAGCCTCGACTTCGAGGATCATCCGTTCGAGGTGCAGACCTTCGACCAGCCCTGCGCGCTGTGCGCGGCCGAGAATGTCTATCTCGACGAGGTCATTCTCGATGACCATGGCGGCCACATGTTCGTCTGCTCCGACACCGATCACTGCGAGAAGCGGCGCAAAGAGGGCCATCACGGCCATCTTGCACCGGAAACCCACCTTGCCCCAGGAAACATGGAGGCGGCGCAATGACCGACGAACCGCTGCTGCGCGTCTCGGCGCTTTCCAAATTCTACGGCTCGCGCGTCGGCTGCGACAACGTCTCCTTCGACCTGTGGCCGGGTGAAGTTCTGGCGGTGGTCGGCGAATCCGGCTCCGGCAAGACGACGCTGCTCAACTGCCTGTCGACGCGGCTGCTGCCCTCCTCCGGCACTGCCAGCTACCGCATGCGCGACGGCCAGTTCCGCGAACTCTACCGCATGAGCGAGGCCGAGCGCCGCTTCCTGATGCGCACCGACTGGGGTTTCGTCCACCAGAACCCCGCCGACGGCCTGCGCATGACGGTGTCGGCCGGCGCCAATGTCGGCGAACGGCTGATGGCCGTGGGGGATCGCCATTACGGCAAGATCCGCGCCACGGCCGTCGACTGGCTGTCGCGCGTCGAGATCGACGAGGACCGCATCGACGACGAGCCACGCGCCTTTTCCGGCGGCATGCGCCAGCGCCTCCAGATTGCCCGCAACCTCGTCACCGGGCCACGGCTTGTGTTCATGGACGAACCGACCGGCGGCCTCGACGTCTCGGTGCAGGCGCGCCTGCTCGACCTGTTGCGCGGCCTGGTCACCGATCTTGGCCTCGCCGCCATCGTCGTCACCCACGACCTCGCCGTAGCACGCCTCCTGTCGCAGCGCATGATGGTGATGAAGGACGGCCGCGTCATCGAAAGCGGCCTCACCGACCGCGTGCTCGACGACCCGCGCGCGCCCTACACCCAGCTTCTCGTTTCTTCCATCTTGCAGGTCTAGCCGCGTGATGCCGAAAAGTGGAAGGCGGTTTTCGGACCAGATCATGCGGCAAAGCAAAGGACACTGACATGGCAACCCCGCTCGTCGTTTCCGACGTCGCCAAGAGCTTTACCATGCATCTGCGCGACGGCATCAAACTGCCTGTCGTCGCCGGTGTCTCGTTCTCGATCAGGGCTGGCGAATGCACGGTGCTTGGCGGTCCGTCCGGCGCCGGCAAGAGCTCGATCCTCAAGATGCTCTACGGCAACTACGCCGTCGACGAAGGTCAGATCATCGTCAGCCATGACGACGGCTTGATCGATCTTGCAACCGCCAGCCCTCGCACCGTGCTTGCGGTGCGCCGCCAGACCATCGGCTATGTCAGCCAGTTCCTGCGAACCGTGCCGCGCGTCCCGGCGCTGGATGTCGTCGCCGAGCCGCTGGTCGAGCGCGGCGAGGACCGCGAGAGCGCGCGCGACAAGGCGCGCGCCTTGCTGGCGCAACTCAACCTGCCGGAGAAACTCTGGGCTCTGCCGCCGGCGACCTTCTCCGGCGGCGAGCAGCAGCGCGTCAACATCGCGCGCGGCTTCATCACCGAGCACCCGATCCTGCTGCTCGACGAGCCGACCGCCTCGCTCGACGCCAGGAACCGCGACGTGGTGATCGAACTCATCGCTGGCAAGAAGACGGCGGGCGTCGCCCTGCTGGGTATCTTCCACGATCATGACGTGCGCGAGGCGGTTGCCGACCGCATCATCGACGTCACCGTTTTTGCCCCGGGAAAAATCGCCGCATGACCAGGAAATTATCGGAAGCGCCGCTGGTCCACCCGACGGCGGAGGTACAGAACTCGACGCTTGGCCGCTGGACCGAGATAGCCGACCGCAGCCGGGTCTCGGAAAGCGAGCTTGGCGACTATTCCTACATGATGCAGGACTGCGCCGTCTGGTGCGCGACGATCGGCAAGTTTGCCAACATCGCCGCAAGCGTGCGCCTCAATGCCACCAACCACCCGACCTGGCGGCCGACGCTGCACCATTTCACTTATCGCGCCTCCGACTATTGGGACGATGCCGAGCACGAGAGCGAATTCTTCGCCCAGCGCCGCGCCAAGCGCGTCACCATTGGCCATGACACCTGGCTCGGCCACGGCTCGACCGTGCTGCCTGGCGTCACTGTCGGCGATGGCGCGGCGGTCGGCGCCGGAGCGGTCGTCTCGAAGGATGTCGCGCCCTACACCATCGTCGGCGGCGTGCCGGCCAAGCCGATCCGCGAGCGCTTCGACCGCCGCACCGCCGAGCGCTACCAAGCGCTTGCCTGGTGGGACTGGGACCACGCAAGGCTGCGCGCCTCGCTCGACGATTTCAGGGAGCTATCCGCCGAAGCCTTTCTGGAAAAATACCAGGGATAGGCCATCACATCATCGTCATGGACAAGCCTGTTTCATATCCCTGACACATCACCGAAGCAGGACGTGGTCTTTCCCCGGAGATCGCCATGCTCGACACAGTCAAACCATCACTCGCCGGATTCTTTGCCGGCTCGAACCCGACCCCTCCGACGCACCTCGGCACCCGCTACGACACGTCAGGCAATTTCCTGATCGAACCCGGCAACACGGTTGTCAGCCACCTGGTCAGCGGTTCGCCATCCGAGGCCGTGGTGCTTGCCGTACGCGACCGGATGCTGGCTATGCCCGACGCCGACCGGCTGGCCTTCACGCCCGTCTCCAGCCTGCACATGACGCTTTTCCAGGGCATCATCGAATACCGCCGCCGCTTGCCCTACTGGCCGCAGGACGTGCCGCTCGACACCAGCATCGACACGATGACCCGCCTCTATCTGGAGCGGCTGAAAGGCTTCGAGGGCTTTGGCCCATTCAACATCAAGGTGGTCGAAGTCGTACCGACGGGGCTCACTGTTGCCGGCGCGACGGAGGACGACGTGCGCATCATGCGTGCCTGGCGCGACGCCTTGGCCGTGCCGTTCGGATACCGGCACCCCGATCACGACGCTTACGTCTTTCACATCACCTTCGCCTATCAGATCCAGCGGTTGGCGGACGACAGGGTGGCGCAATGGCAAGCCCTGTTCGATGACTCTCTGGCGCTTTTCGCGCGGCAGGCGCCGGTGATCGAGATCAAGGCGCCCGCCTTCTGTGCATTCCGCGACATGAAGCACTTCGAGGAGTTGCTTGTGCTCGGCTGATCGGGCTGAAACGAGGCGCCAGACGTCGCGTCTGTGGGCAGTAACAAAACTGACATCAATTCGACACCGCAGGTTCATGGCGCTGCGCTAGCGAAGGCCAACAGACCTTCAACCGCGACTGGACTGAAACCTGCCGATGTCAGCAACGTCAGCCACGCTCGAAATCCGCGGCGTCTCTCGCCGATTTGGCAAGAACATCGCCGTCAGCAATGTCGACATTTCCATCCCGCAAGGTCAGATGGTCGGCATTATCGGCCGTTCCGGAGCTGGCAAATCGACCCTTTTGCGCATGATCAACCGTCTCATCGATCCCAGTCAGGGGTCGATTTTTTTTGACGGCGCCGAGGTTTCCCAGCTGCGCGGTTCGCCGCTGCGGCGCTGGCAGCGCGACTGCGCCATGATCTTCCAGCAGTTCAACCTGGTGCCGCGCCTCGACGTGCTGACCAACGTGCTGCTCGGCAAGCTGAACCACCGTTCGACCATCACCAATCTGTTCGGCATGTTCTCGCGCGCCGAGTGCGCCGAGGCGGTTGCGGCGCTGGAGCGGCTCGATATCGCGCGCACGGCACTGCAGCCCGCCGGCACCTTGTCGGGCGGCCAGCAGCAGCGCGTCGCCATCGCGCGTGCCATGATGCAGCAGCCCAAGGTTATCCTCGCCGACGAGCCGATCGCTTCGCTCGACCCGCTCAACGCCAAGGTGGTGATGGATTCGCTGCAGGACATCAATCTGCGCGAAGGCATCACCGTCGTCACCAATCTTCATACGCTGGATACCGCCCGCACCTATTGCAACCGCATCATCGGCATGGCTGCCGGCAAGGTCGTCTTCGATGGGCCGCCGGAAGAGCTCAACCGCGAGGCCGTGCGTCTCGTCTATGGCGCCGACAGCAATGGCGGCGAGATCTCCGAGGCCATCACCTCGACCAGCGTTGCCATCAAGCAAAAGATCGCCGCATCCGCCGGACCGCTCGAGCCCGCATTCCCGGGTTACTGAGCTCATGGCCCCGAACCGAAGGTCCGCGTTAGCGAAACTCGGCATCCGGTTTTCGGGAAATACCATGGGCCGGGAAAGAGCGGTTGGGATCGCCCGCCCGCGTCAAGGGCACCTGTCGAAATCAAGAACGCTGCCGGCGCGGGGCCGGAACCCACAGGAGAGATACCAGATGTTCAGGAAGATGGTTTTTGGCGCCGTTTCGGTGCTCGCAATGGCAACCAGCATGGCCCATGCCGCCGATATGAAGGAATTTCGCGTCGGTATTCTCGGCGGTGAAAACGAGACCGACCGGCTGCGCAACTACCAGTGCCTCGCCGACCACCTGAAAGCCGAATTCGGCTTCGAGAAAGTGTCGCTGTTCCCGGCCGCCGATTATGACGGTGTCATCCAGGGCCTGCTTGGCGGCACGCTCGACTTCGCCGAACTCGGCGCTTCCGGCTACGCCAGCGTCGTTCTCAAGGACCCGAAGGCCGTCACCCCGATCCTCACCACCCAGCAGACCGACGGCGCGACCGGCTATTATTCGATCGGCCTGGCGCTCAAGTCCTCCGGCATCACCGACATCAAATCGGCCAAGGGCAAGAAGCTTGGCTACGCCGATCCGGATTCGACCTCTGGCTATCTGATCCCGCTGACCCAGATTCCGAAGGACACCGGTGCTTCGAACGAAACCTTCTTCGCTTCGACCCAGTTCAATGGTGGCCACGAGAACAACGTTCTGGCCGTGCGTGACGGCAAGGTCGACGTGGCGGTGGACGATTCCTCCGGCATCGGCGACTTCAAGGACGGCTACAGCTCCGGCACCTTCCACAAGGAAGTCGCCAAGGGCGCCGTCGACCCCAACGACTTCGTCGAAGTCTGGCGCTCGGGCCTGATCCCGAACGGCCCGCTGGTCGTGCGCACCGCGCTCGGCGACGACATGACCGCCAAGCTTGCCGACTTTTTCACGCAGCTCCCCAAGAAGGACAAGGCCTGCTTCGAAGGCATCGAAGGCGGCGATTTTACCGGCTACGTCCCGGTGAAGCCGGACTTCTACAACGTCATCGTCGAAGCCCGTAAGGCAGCCATCGGCGGCTAACGGTAAAATCAGGAAGGGCGGTGTTCAAAGCACCGCCCTTTTTGCATCTCCGATCATGACCCTTTCCGTGACCGCTCATTCAGACGCGACGCACCAGGCAGCCGATGCCTGGCGACGCCAGACATCCTTGCGCCGGCTCTATACGGCTATCGGTGTCGGCCTGCTCATTGTCGCGCTCTGCGGCACCATGTGGTTCGCCGACGAGGCCAATGCCGGGCATTTCTTCGACCGGCTGCCGCACATACTGGACTTCCTGAGCTGGCTAGTCCCCAAGGACTGGAACGATGTCTGGCGGGCGATGTTCGACGTCGCTTCCCCACACGACACCGGCACCCAGGAATTCAACTTCCCGCTCGGCCGCGCCTATGTCTGGGGCAGCTTCTACATCCCCGAATATTTCGAGCTGATGCTGACCACGCTGAACGTGGCGCTTGTCTCGACCTTCATCGGTTTCGTCTTTGCCGTGCCGTTCTCCTTCATCGCGGCGCGCAACCTGACGCCGCATCCGGTGCTGCGGCTGATCGTCAAGCGCTTCATGGAACTGCTGCGCGCCTTTCCCGAGATCGTCATTGCCGGTCTGTTCGCGGCCATTGTCTCGATCGGCCCGATCGCCGCCATCATCGCCATCGGCCTGCATTCGATCGGCGCGCTGGGCAAGCTGTTCTACGAGATCAACGAGAACATCGACATGCGCGCCGAGGAAGGCCTGCGAGCGGTCGGCGCCAACTGGTTCGAGCGGGTACGCTTTGCCGGCCTGCCGCAGGTGCTGCCCAACTTCATGTCCTACACACTGCTGCGGATCGAGATCAACGTGCGCATCTCCACCATCATGGGCGCGGTCGGCGGCGGCGGTATCGGCGAAGAGCTGAAGCTGTCCATCTCCCGCGGCTTCGGCGCCAAGACGATAGCCTTGGTGCTGCTCCTGTTCACCACGATCTTCATCGTCGACCAGTTCTCCGCCTGGCTGCGCCGCAAGCTTGTCGGCGAGCAAGCTTTCATGGTGGGAGCTTAACCGATGACCACCATGACCGCCGATCAGATCCAGTCGATCGAGGAGCGCTTCCCGCACGTGTTCCAGCGCCCGTTCCACCAGCGCTTCGGGCCGCTGCTGTTGCTTGGAGGCACCCTTGTCTATCTCCTCTATGCCCTATGGTTCTTCAACCTGCCGCAGGTGATGCGGGAATCGCACTGGGAACGCCTGCCGCTGTTCCTGACCCAGTGGATAAGCTACGACGTGCAGCCGGTCTTCCGCCTCGACGAACCGCAGATCACCGCCAAATATCCACGCTTCTCGGTGCTCGGTCCTGACCCGCATCCGGACTGGGTCAAGACCAATGCCGACGGTTCGGTGACGATCCTGATCGATGGCGCCGCCAAGTCGGTCACCTTCGACAAGATGCAAGCGACGATCATTGCCAACGGTGAGACCGTGCCGGTCGCACTGGACACTGGCAAGCCGCTGATCTCCGGCCCGGTTCCCGACTGGATCACCGCGCATGAGGACGAGGTCGTCGCCGACATGGGCTTTGCCGGCGAGGTCCGCGTCGCTGCCGACCGCGTCAAGGTACGCAAGCGCTTCCTTGGCTGGGCGAATTTTGTCTTCGATACCCGCTCGCCGTTCTTCGGCAAGTCGGCGGGCGAAGTGGCCTCGCTGATCGTCTCCGGGCCCGAACTCAAGCCGGGCACGTCCAATCTGGCGCTGGCCGGCGACAACATCTGGAACAACGCCCAGTGGCAGCATGGCGATGTCTGGACAAAGCTCTTGCAGACCATCGTCATGGCGTTTCTCGGCACCGCGCTTGGCGGCATCGTCGCCTTCCCGCTCGCGTTCTTCGCCGCCCGCAACATCACGCCCAGCCGGCTGGTCAACCAGGTGCTCAAGCGCTTCTTCGACTTCATGCGCTCGATCGATATGCTGATCTGGGCGCTGTTCTTCACCCGCGCCTTCGGGCCGGGTCCCCTGGCGGGCAGCGCCGCGATCTTCTTCACCGAGATCGGCACGCTCGGCAAAACCTATTCCGAGGCGCTCGAAAACATCGACGACAAGCCGCGCGAGGGTGTCGTCTCGACCGGCGCCAACGGCCTTCTGGTGCAGCGCTACGGCGTGCTGCCGGAAGTGATCCCAGTGTTCATCAGCCAGACGCTCTATCAGTGGGAATCCAACACCAGGGGCGCGACCATCATCGGTGCCGTCGGCGCCGGTGGAATCGGCCTGAAGTTGTGGGAAGCGATGCGCACCAACTCCAATTGGGCCAATGTCTTCTACATGGTGCTGCTGACGCTGGTCGTGGTCTTCGTCTTCGACAACATTTCCAACTTCCTGCGCCGCAGGCTGAGCCGGACCATCCACGACTACAACAGGATCCAGGCCGAGCAGGGATAACCAGCCAAGGCCATGATTGGTAGCGGCCGACCGGGTTTTCGTCATCCACGGGCGGAGCAAGGAGCGAAGCGACACGGCGCAGACCCGAGGATCCATGCCGTGACCTATGAGCGTTGCAACGGTGCAGGAATTCTGTTCCGCGGCATTCCTCGATTAATGTCGCGGCATGGATCCTCGGGTCTCCGCGTCCGCTTCGCTTCCGCTCCGCCCGTGGATGACGAAGGAAGGCGCCTAAGCGGCTTTCTTCCACCCGTTCCTGATATGCTTGTAGCCGTCGCGGTAGACGGCTTCCGGGCTCTCGAAAAAATCACGCCATACCTTGGTCGCCGCCGCCAGGTCCTTGAGCGAGCGGCCGAACGCCTCGATCGTCAGCCAGTCGTCATAGCCGCTCTTGCGGATGGCGGAAAAAGTCTCCGTCCACGGAATATTGCCGCGCCCCGGCACGCCGCGGTCATTCTCCGAAATATGGATGTGCACGACATTCCCGCGGTGCTTTGTATAGGCGCCGATCGGGTCGGCCTCCTCGATATTGGCATGGAAGGTATCGTACATCGCCTTGATGTGCGGTCGGTCGATGGCGTCGATATGCTCCGACAGATCCGCCATCGTGTTGAGGAGGTAGCATTCGAAGCGGTTGAGCGCTTCCAGCCCTATCGTGACGTTCCTCTTGCCGGCATGGTCGCCGATGGCGCGCTGCGAGGCGACCGAACGCTTCTTCTCGGCAGCCGTCGGCCCGGAGCCGGAAAAGGCGCCGAGTGTCGAATGCAGCGGGCCGCTCAGCGTACTCGCGCCGAGCGCATTGGCGCAATCAATCGCCCATTTCATGTAGTCGACGCCGGCCTTGCGGGTTGCCGCATCGGCCGAGATCAGGTTCATCGCCGGATCGCCCATGGCCGAAACCGCGGTCCGCTCCAGCCCTATGCGATCAAGCAGTTCGCCGAGTTTCCTGTAGTCGTCAGGCGTGCCGGCAAAGATCGGTATCTCGACGCCATCGAAGCCGGTCGCCTTGATGTCGCGAAGCAGCGGCTCGTGTTTCTTCGACACCGCCGTCGTCCACAAGAACATGCACATGCCGATTTTCATCGCGCCCCTCCCCTTGAATCCCCCAGAACAAGGGGTGTTGAGATTCAGGTCAGGCCGAGTCGAAAACGACGGGTTCCGAGAACCGGAGCGGAGCGTACTTTCGAGTACGTGAGCACCGGAAGCCGTCGTTTGCAGGCCGGCATCACCTGAATATCGCCACCCCTTGGATTAAAGCTTCGTCCACGCTCCGTTCTTCTTCGACGACTTCACGCAAGCCTCGATGAAGGCCATGCCCTCGACGCCGTCCTGAATGGTCGGGAAGACGACATCCTTTGCCGGCTTGCCGCCTTTGCGCCGTGCCGCGCGGATCGCCCGCGCCGCCTCCTGGTAGATGTTGGCGAAGCCTTCGAGATAGCCTTCCGGATGGCCCGACGGAACGCGGCTGACACGCCCCGCTACCGGCAGAGCGCCGGCGCCATTTCGCGTGATCAGCTGCTTCGGCTGGCCGAACGGCGTGTACCAGAGATAGTTCGGGTCGGCCTGCACCCACTCCAGCCCGCCCTTCGAGCCATAGATGCGCAGCTTCAGCCCGTTCTCATGGCCGGGCGCCACTTGGCTTGCCCAGATCATGCCCTTGGCCGGATGCGTCTTGCCGGCCGGTTTGAAGCGCAGCATGACGTTGACATTGTCGTCGAGCAGCCGGCCCGGCACGAAGGCGTCGAGATCGGCCGACAAGGAATCGAGCTCCAACCCCGAGACGAAACGGGCGAGATTATAGGCGTGCGTGCCGATGTCGCCGAGCGCGCCGCCGGCGCCCGCCTGCTTCGGGTCGCCGCGCCACGACGCCTGCTTCTGGCCGGTGGCGGCAAGGTCCTCGGTCAGCCAGTCCTGCGGATACTCCGACTGCACGATGCGGATGTCGCCGAGCACACCCTTGGCCACCATCTCGCGCGCCTGCCGTACCATTGGATAGGCGGTGTAATTGTGGGTGAGCACGAACACCTTGCCGGACTTCTCGACTATGGCCGCGAGCTTCTTGGCCTCGGCCAGCGTCGTTGCCAGCGGCTTGTCGCAGATGACGTGGATGCCAGCCTCGAGGAAGGCCTTGGCCGCCGGCACATGCACATTGTTGGGCGTGACGATGGCCACCGCCTCGATGCCGTCGGGCCGTTTAGCCTCGGCCCTGGCCATTTCGGCGTAGGAGGCATAGCTGCGATCCGGGTCGAGGCCGAGTTCGGCGGCGGATGCCTTGGCCCGCTCGGGATTGGCCGACAGCGCACCGGCCACCAGCACGAAATCATTGTCCATGCGCGCCGCGATCCGGTGCACCGCGCCGATGAAGGCGCCTTGCCCGCCGCCGACCATGCCGTAGCGGATCGGGCCGCCTCCCGTTTCCGACTTCGATGCGCCGACCATGTCTTACTCCCTCGTTGTTTCACCTCCCCTTTGAGGGGAGGTTGATCCGCGCAGCGGACCGGGTGGGGTCGTGGAGGCAGAGCTCGGCATGAACCGACCCCACCCGGCCCTTCGGGCCACCCTCCCCTCAAGGGGGAGGGAAAGCAGCGTTAGATTCCCATCATGGCGCGCAGCACCTTCTTGTCGGTGGCGCCGCCGGCAAAATCGTCGAATGCCTTTTCCGTCACCCGGATGATGTGGTGCTGGATGAAGGGTGCGCCTTCGGCCGCGCCGTCCTCCGGATGCTTCAGGCAGCACTCCCACTCCAGCACCGCCCAGGAATCATAATTGTATTGGGTGAGCTTGGAAAAGATACCGCCGAAATCCACTTGCCCGTCGCCGAGCGAGCGGAAGCGGCCGGCCCGGTCGGTCCAGCTCTGGTAGCCGGAATAGACGCCTTGCCGGCCGGTCGGGTTGAACTCGGCGTCCTTGACGTGGAAGGCCTTGATGCGCTCGTGATAGATGTCGATGAATTCGAGATAGTCGAGCTGCTGCAACAGGAAGTGCGACGGATCGTAGTTGATGTTGCAGCGTCTGTGGCCGCCGACCGCATCGAGGAACATCTCGAAGGTCGCGCCGTCGAACACGTCCTCGCCGGGATGGATTTCGTAGCCGACATCGACGCCATTGTCCTCATAGACATCCAGGATCGGCTTCCATCGCTTGCCGAGTTCGGCGAACGCCTCCTCGATCAGGCCGGCCGGCCGTTGCGGCCAGGGATAAAGGTAAGGGAAGGCTAACGCGCCGGAAAAGGATACCGAGGTCTTGAGGCCAAGATTCTTCGAGGCCTTGGCGCCGAACTTCATCTGTTCGACCGCCCATTTCTGCCGTGCCTTGGGATTGTTGTGCACCGAAGCCGGCGCAAAGCCGTCGAACTGCGCGTCATAGGCCGGATGCACCGCCACCAATTGCCCCTGCAGGTGCGTCGACAGTTCGGTGATCTCGACGCCGGCCTCGGCGCAGATGCCCCTGACCTCGTCGCAATAGGTCTTGGAGGAGGCCGCCTTCTTGAGATCGAAAAGCCGCCCGTCCCAGGTCGGGATCTGCACGCCCTTGTAGCCGAGGCCGGCCGCCCATTTGGTGATCGCGGCCAGTGAATTGAACGGCGCGGCATCGCCCGCGAACTGCGCCAGAAACAGCCCAGGGCCCTTCATCGTTGTCGGCATCGGCATCCTCCCTCGTTTTGTCGCGACCAAGCATAGCGCCGATTGGAAGCAGGGCCAGCCACTTTGGTCTTTTCACACCAGCGCTTGTACACGCCATCATTCTGGTATTACCAAATGTGACGACTTGGTCAAGCCTCGCGATGTGTCACAGGAGCCATCCGAACACGTGAAAAGACGCGGTATATTCCAATATAATCAATGAAATAACCCCAACCAAAAGTTGCATTCCCGCACTTCTTGCCGTCCCGAAGAATTTGCTGTAGACCTCGGTTGAGGCCCAATTGGTCGAACCAGTTTGCGAGAAAAGGCTGGGGATGCCTTGGGGAGGAACCCATGCGTCGCCTTTCGGCGATGCATGTCGCAGGCGAACCATACTGGCGAATTTGGGAAGGACAGACCATGCATCTTTCGACGCACAACTGGATGCGCGCGGAACCCCTGGAGACGACGCTCAAGCGCATCAAGAAATTCGGCTATGAGTCGATCGAGATTTCCGGCGAGCCCGAGCAGTACAAGACCAGGGAGACACGCGCGCTCCTCAAGGAACATGGCATTCGCTGCTGGGGCGCGGTGACGCTGATGCTGGGCGAGCGCAACCTCGCCGCCAAGAACCAGGGCCAGCGCGAACGCTCCGTTCAGTATGTCAAGGACGTGCTGACCATGGTCAGCGAACTCGACGGCGAGATCATCACGCTGGTTCCGGCCACCGTCGGCAAGGTGGTGCCGGATGGCACCGAGGAAGAAGAATGGAAGTGGGTCGTCGACGCGACCCGCGAATGCTTCACTCACGCCAAGAAGGTCGGCGTCAAGATCGCCGTCGAACCGCTGAACCGCTTCGAGACCTACCTGTTCAACCGCGGCGCCCAGGCCCTGGCGCTGGCCGACGCGGTCAGCCCCGAATGCGGCGTCTGCCTCGACGCCTACCATATCCATATGGAAGAATTTAACGTCTACGACGCGATCCGTCAGGTCGGAAAGCGCCTGTTCGACTTCCATGTCGCCGACAACAACCGCTTTGCCGCCGGCCTCGGCCAGATCGACTGGCCGAAGATCGTCGCCACGTTGAAGGAGGTCGGCTACGACGGTGCGCTGACCAACGAGTTCGTGGCACCGGTCGACCGCACGCCGGCCGCGCCCTATCCCGACATGGTCGAGCGCCATCCGGTCGACATCTCGCCCGAACAGCTGAAGTTCATCCAGGATCACGGATCGAGCGTGCTGACGGAGAAATTCTACACCGACCAGATGCGCATCACCGCCGAAACGTTGCTGCCGCTGATCAAGTAGTCGACTGCTGTTGGGGAATTTGCCCTTCCGCCCCGACCGGCGGCAGGGCTGGGGAAGGCCATGCGTATCAAGACCGTCCAAGCCTGGTGGGTCCGCATCCCGATCGAAGCCGCACGGCAACACCGCAGCGATTTCGGTCAGGTGACGACCTTTGACGCCGCCATCCTGCGCATCGAGACCGATGACGGGCTGGTCGGCTGGGGCGAAGGCAAGAACGCCGCCGGCAGCGCCGGCAGCTACGGCGCCCTTGTCCACATGCTCAACCATGAGGTCGGGCCGCAACTGATCGGCCGCGATCCGGCCGATATCGGCATCATCTGGGAGATGCTCTACAATGGCGTGCGCCACGACAGTGCCGCGCGCGCCGGCCACGCCATGCCGCAGCTGGCGCGGCGCGGCATGAGCGTCGCCGCGATCAGCGCGGTCGACATCGCGTTGTGGGACATTCTGGGCAAATCGCTTGGGGTTCCGGTCTGGCGGCTGCTCGGCGGCCGCAAGCTCGATCGCATGCCGGCCTATGCGTCCGGCGGCTGGGCGCCCGCCGAGGCCATCGGCGAGCAATTGAAGTCCTACATCGCCAGGGGCGGCTTCAGGGCGCTGAAGATGCGGGTCGGCGCCATGGACGGCGCCGCGCATGTTTCAGCCGCGCGCGTCCGCGCCGCGAGGCAGGCGCTGGGTCCCGATGTCGAGTTGATGGTCGACGCGCATGGAACCTACACGGTGGCCGAAGCCAAGCGCTTCATCCATCTCGTCAACGACTTGGATCTCGCCTGGTTTGAGGAGCCGATCATCGCCGACGACAAGCCGGGCATGGCTGAAGTGCGCGCGTCCGGCCCCATTCCGATCGCCACCGGCGAAAGCGAAGCGACGCGCTATGCCTTCCGCGACCTCGCCGTGCTCAAGGCCGCCGACATCTTCCAGCCGGATCCTGCCTTCTGCGGCGGTATCAGCGAGGCGATGAAGATCGGCACCATCGCCAGCGCCTTCAACCTGCGTTTTGCCCCGCATCTGTGGGCCGGCGCACCCTGCTTTTTCGCCGGGCTGCACGTTTGTGCCGCGTCGCCGTCGAGTTTCACCGTTGAATATTCGCTCGGCGCCAACCCGATGATCCATGATCTGATCGAAGAGACTGTCGAAGCAAGGGACGGTATGGTAGCGATCCCGGAAAAGCCGGGTCTGGGGTTCACCATTTCGGAACGGTTCCTGGAGGCGCACGCGCAACGCGATTGACAATGAAAGAAAAGAACCTTCTCGCGGAACTCGCCGCCTACCTGTTCTCCCATTCGGACAAGGAGACCGGCCGAACGCCGTCGGAACGCGAGCTGGCGGAGCATTTCGGCGTCAGCCGCGGCCAGATCCGCGAGGCGCTCGCCATTCTCGAGGCCATGCGCATCGTCGAGCGCCGTGCCAAATCCGGCATCTACATCGACACCAAGCAGGCCAGCGTCGAAGCGATGGCGCTGTTCGCGCGCGCCGGCCTGCCGCTCGACCCGATCCAGATCTACGAGACGGTCGAATTGCGCAAGATCCACGAAATCAAGGCCGCCGAGCTTGCCTGTTCGCGCGCCACCGAGGAGAATTTCGAACGGCTGCGCGAAATCCTGAAAGCTTCGGAAGACCGCATCGCCACAGGCGAAGGTCTTGCCAAAGAGGACCGCGAGTTTCACCTCGAGATCGTCCGCGCCACCAAGAACAGCGTCTTCCACAATGTCTGCAGCGTCTACTACATGATGGGCGAACAGCGCCTGCCGATCTATTTCAACGACCCCGAGCGCAGCGTGCGCTCGCATGCCGAGCACATCCAGATCTATGAGGCGCTGCTGCGCCGCGACGGCAACCTCGCCCAGGCGCTGATGAGCGCCCATCTGCAAGGCGCGGAGAGCTACTGGAAGGGCCTTATCGAGGGCGGCAAAGCGGTTGCGCCCGCAAGCCCTACGCTCGAAAAGGCCTGACCGTGCCAAGGATCCTGTCGACTCATCCGCTGCATCCGCGCGCCTCGGCGATGCTGGCCGGCGCCGGTGAGCTTGTCGTTGCTTCCGCCCTCGATCCAGCCACGCTTGCCGCCGAGGCGAAGAATGCCGACATCGTCATCGTGCGCGCGCCCCTGCCGCCGGCGCTGTTCGAGGGTGCAGTGAAGCTGCGGGCCGCGATCCGCCATGGCGCCGGGCTCGACATGATCCCGATGGAAGCGGCTTTCGCGGCCGGCGTGCTGGTGGCCAATGTGCCGGCGGTCAATGCCCGCTCGGTTGCCGAACACGTCATGTTTGCGGCCCTCGCGTTGCTGCGCAACTTCCGCAGGGTCGACCGCGACCTGCGCACGAAAGGCTGGCTCGCCGGCCGCGAGCACGCCAATTCCAACAGCGAGCTTGCCGGCAAGACGATCGGCATTGTCGGCCTCGGCGCCGTCGGCCAGGCCGTCGGCCATATCGCGGCGCACGGCTTCGACCTGAAGGTGGTGGCAACCACGCGCAGCATGCAGCCTGCGCCTGAGAAGGTCGGCTTCCTGTCGATCGACGCGCTGGTCGAACAAAGCGACATCATCGTCCTGTGTTGCCCGCTGACGCCGGAGACGCGCGGCCTGATCAGCCGCGAACGCATCGCGCGTATGAAACCCAATGCGCTGCTGATCAACGTTTCGCGCGGACCGGTCGTCGACGACGACGCGTTGATCGAGGCCTTGCGGAAAGGCCGCATCGGCGGTGCCGCGCTCGACGTGTTTTCGACGCAGCCGCTGCCGCCCAATCATCCCTATTTCGGCTTCGACAACGTCATCATCACCCCGCATATGGCCGGGATCACCGAGGAATCGATGATGCGCATGGGCGTCGGCGCGGCTGGCGAGGCCTTGCTCGTGCTGGCCAATAAACTGCCGGTCAATCTGCGCAATCCGGAAGTGGTCGATCATTACCGGCGGCGGTTTCCGGCCAACCCGTAGCGCATCGCGGTTTCGCCTCAATTCTCCACGACGTTGCAGCCATGTCCGATCTTCGCCTTGCACGTCTGACTGTTGCCATCGCATTGATCTGCATCTCGCCATCGCTCGCTGCGGCAGAAAGCAGCGAATATGTCTACTGCAGCAATGGGATTGTCTGCTTCAGAGCCCCTTGCCCCTCGGGTAACGCTCTAGATCTGGTCACCGGCAAGATCGTCAAAGGCGTGGCACTCAACACCACCGAATTGCCGCTGCAAGACAGAGTCGCACCCGATACTTCCGACAAGCTCTACGCGGGAAAGCTCGTCGTAAGAGGATCGATCCAGCATCGCGGTGAGCCGAGCGAGCCGTCCATGCTGGTCGTTACCCGCATCGAACGCGCCTCTGACAAAGCCGAGCGCAGGCGCTGCGCGGCGCACTGATTGCTGATCTGCGGGTACACTGCTCGTCAGAACAGCCTCTGCACTTCCGCTGCGATGCGCAACAGGCGACGGTCATGGCCGTTGCGCGCGACCAGCATCAGTCCGGCCGGCAGCGCCATATCAGGCATCGGCAGCGAGATCGCGCAGAGGTCGAACTGGTTGGCGACCTGTGTGTTGCGCAAGAGCAGGCCTTCGGTGCGATCACGCAGTTCGGCATCCTCGGCCATGGAAACGATGGTGGGCGCCGTCACCGGCGTGGTTGGCAGCGCCAGCACATCGACCGATGCCAGCCGCTCGTCCATGGCGGCGGCGAGCGCGGTACGGCGCCGCAGTGCCCTGATATAGACCGGCGCCGGCAGCATGGCCGCCCGCGACAAAGGCCCGCTGACATGTGGGTCGACCGGCACCGATGCCCCTGTCGCCAGCCAGTCGGCATGCACTTCGGCCCCTTCCATGGCGGCGATCGAGCCACGCTTGGTCGCCGCGCGCATATCCGCAAGCAGATCGTCTATCGGCAGGTCCGTGACCCGAGCACCGGCCAGTTCGAGCTTGCCGAGACAGTGCTCGAATGCCGCCGCGACCTTGCCTTCCGTGTCTCCGAAAAGAACGCCTCGCGGGATGCCGACGCGAAGTCCGGCAAGCGGAATCGGCGCCAGCGTGGTCGGCACCTCGCCGGCCATCACCGCGTCGGCGACAGCGCACTGGGCGACGGTTCGGGCAAGCGGACCGATCGAGTCCAGTGTGGCGGACAACGGGAAGGCGCCGGTAAGCGGCACCCGCCGCGCCGTCGGCTTGAAGCCGACGACGCCGTTGAGCGATGCCGGGATACGCACCGAACCGCCGGTGTCGGAACCGATGGATATCTCGCTCGTCCCCTCGCCCACTGAAACGCCGGCACCCGAGGAGGAACCGCCCGCAATGCGGCTGGCATCCGCCGCATTTCCGGGCGTGCCGTAATGCTGGTTGTCGCTGATCGCGGTGAAGGCGAATTCGGTCATGTTGGTCTTGCCGATGATCACCGCGCCGGCCTGCCGCAGCCGGCTGACGATGGCGGCGTCACGCGGGGCGGGCGTCGCGGTCCTGCGCATCAGCGAGCCGGCCGTGGTTGGTTCGCCGGCGATATCGAACAGATCCTTGATCGAGACAATGGTTCCGTCGAGCGGTCCGAGCGTCACACCCGCCCGCTTGCGGGCATCGCTGGCGTCAGCCGCGGCCCGCGCGGGTTCCGCGTAAATTCTCGTGAACACGCGCTCCTCACCGGCACGGGCGGCGAGGCGCGCGAGGATGATTTCGAGATGATCCCGGACGGGTTGCATTGTCGGTGTCGGACTCCGGACGTGTTGAACGTCTTAAGGGTGGAAGCCAGTTGCATGGCTTGCCGAGACTTACCCCGGCGCAGGCGGTTTTGCACCTGCCGGATGGAGGGAATAACCCGATGCTCTACAAAGGCAGCTGTCACTGCGGCAAGGTCGCCTTCGAGTTCAAGGCTGAGCTGACCGTCGCCGTGCGGTGCAATTGCTCGATCTGCTCGCGCAAGGGCGCGCTGTTGTGTGCCATCCCGCACCAGACGCTGCGGGTTCTGGCCTGGGGCGATGATTTGGGCATCTACACATTCGGCGGTCACACCATCGCACACCGTTTCTGCCGCACCTGCGGAATCCATCCCTTCGCCGAGGATGTCCGCGAAGGCAGCGAGCGCACTGCCTATGTCAACATCCACTGCGTCGCCGATCTCGACCCTTCCACCCTGCAGGTCTTCGACTTCGACGGGCGCGCGGTTTGAGTTCGCTCGTAGCTGCCATCACAACGGCAGCGGCCCGAAAACCGGGAAGGTTCTCGGGCCGCTGCGCAATATCTGGAACCCTTGTCTATGTCGCCCCGTTGGGAGGAGACTACTCGGCCTGCTTCGGGCCGCGCAGAAACACGACGATCGCCGCCAGCAAGGTCGCCGCGCCGCAATAGGCAAACGCGCTGGCCACGCCGGCATGGTCGACCAGCAGGCCGCCGAACACGGCGCCCAGCGCAATCGCCACCTGGAATGTCGCCACCATCAGTCCGCCCGCACTTTCGGCCTGGTCGGGTGCGGCCCGCACCAGCCAGCTCTGCAGCCCGACCGGCACCGCGCCGAAAGCAAAGCCCCATGCAGCGACAGCGGCCGCGGCGACCGTTGGCGATGCGCCGAAGACCAGCATCGAGGCTGCGGCCAGTGCAATCAACAGCGGCGCCAAAGCGACCGCGGCCTTGAGGTTGCGTTCGGCGACGATGCCGCCGGCGACATTGCCGAAAAAGCCACCAATGCCATAGGCCAGCAGTACCAGCGAGATCGTCTCGATGTCGAGCAGAGGGACCTTCTCGAGGAAGGGGCGGACATAGGTGAAGCCGGCAAAGTGTCCCGACGCAACCAGCAGCACGACCAGCAGCGCCACCCTGATAGACGGCCGCTCCAGCACATCGAGCAAGGTGCGGAAGCTCGCCACGCCCGCTGGAGGCAATTTCGGAATGGTGGCCAGTTGCACCAGCAGTGCCAGCGCGCCGACCACGGTGGCGATCATGAACGCCGTGCGCCAGCCCCAGATGTCGCCGACATAGGCGCCGACCGGGGCAGCGGTGACTGTGGCCAGCGAAACGCCGGTCAGGATGATCGACATGGCGCGCGGCATCAGCCGCATCGGCACCAGGCGCAGCGCCATGGCAGCCGACATCGCCCAGAAACCGCCGAGCGCCACGCCGAGGACGACGCGGGCAAGCAGCAGCATGGTGAGCGACGAGGCAAAGGTGGCCAGGAGGTTCGACAGGATCAGGAATGACGTCAGCATCCACATCACCAGCCTGCGGTCCATGCGCCGGGTGATGATGGCCATGGTCGGTGCCGCAATGGCGCCGACGATCGCGGTTGCCGTCACGGCTTGTCCGGCTACGCCTTCGGTGACGCCGAGATCGCGCGCCATCGGCGTCAGCAGGCTGGCGGGCAGGAATTCCGCCGTCACCAGGCCAAACACCCCGAGCGCCAGCGAGACCACGGCACCCCATGCCGGCTCGGTTCGTTCGTCGGAATCGGCAGGGGTCAAAAGTGTGGCGTCGATAACGCCCGTCACGGGTTCGGCCATGGTCAGTCTCCGATCTGTTTGCAGCGCCACATAGGCAATGACCGACTGGGGCTCCACCCGTTACATGCCTTGCCGTCGCGGCTTGGCTACGGGGGTCCGGTCTCGATTTATTTGCGGCGCAACATTTGGCTGCACTGCAACATAGGGAGTGACGGCCTGGAGTTTCCATGCTAGAAACACCGTTATGTTTGACCGTTCGTCCAAAATTCCGGTCACTGGCGACCCGCTCACGGACATTCTGCGCGGGCTGCGTCTCGACGGTGTCGAGTATGGCCGCTGCGAGCTGAAAGAGCCCTGGGGCATCCAGTTCCCTGCTCATCCCGCCGCCCGGTTTCACTTCGTCGGCCGCAGAGGGTGCTGGCTGAAGCAGCCGTCCGGCGAGTGGGTTGAGCTCAATGCCGGCGATGCCGTGCTGTTGCCGCGAGGCGCTGCCCATGTGCTGGCCAGCGAACCTGGCGCGCAGGCCTGGCCAATTCACAGCTACAAGCGCGAGGAGGTCTGCAAGGACGTCTTCTGCACGTCGAATGCGGAGATGTGCGACAAGGACTGCCAGCCGGGCACACTGCTGTTCTGCGCCAGCATGTATTTCAACCTCGACGGCCTGCATCCCTTGCTCGGCATGATGCCGGATGTGATGCGCACGCATGAACTCGAAGCCTACGAACCCGGCATTCCACATCTGCTGGAGGCGATGGCGCGCGAAGTGACGATGGAGCGCGTCGGCTCCGGCGGCATTCTGGCGCGGCTGGCCGATGTGCTGGCCGCCACTGTCATCCGCTCATGGGTCGAACGAGGCTGCGGGGACTCGTCTGGCTGGATTGCGGCGGTCAGGGACCGCGACATAGGCCGCGTGCTGGCTGCCATCCATCTCGAACCCGACCACGACTGGACGGTCGACTCGCTGGCCAGGATGATGGGAGCCTCGCGTTCGGGATTTGCCGAGCGTTTCGCAACCATCGTCGGTGAAACGCCAGCGAAATATGTCACCCAAGTCAGGATGCATCAGGCGCGACAATGGCTGGTTCGCGACCGGATGAAAATATCAGTCGTTGCCGCACGTCTCGGGTATGAATCGGATGCTGCTTTCAGCCGCGCCTTCAAGCGCGTCATCGGCTCGGCGCCCAGCCACCTGCGCGCCGAGGAACAGGCTGATATCCGGCAGGCCGGTTAAAGCAGTCGGAGTCCGCGCCAAGTGGGCAGTCGGGACGCCCTACCCGGCGTGCCGCAGGCTGACACCACTGCCCTTGTCGAACAGCACCACCTTGTCCGGGTTCCAGGCAAAGCGCACAGCCTGCTCGATGGCGACATCGGTCCTGGCTGGCACCGTGGCGCGCAGCGTCGCGTCGCCGACGCGCAGCGTCAGGATCTTCTCGACGCCGTGGTTCTCGACGTCGTGGACACGCGCCTCGACCGGCGCGCCGCTTTCGAGATAGACGTCCTCGGGACGAACGCCGAAGACGAGCGGGCGACCATCGGTCGCGCCGCTCGCCTTGGCTCCCCCTGAAAAAGGTAGTTCGAAGTTCAGCGGCGCCATCACCGCGCGGCCATTCACCAGCCTGCCGTCGATGAGGTTCATGGGCGGCGAGCCGACGAAGCTTGCCACGTAGGTGTCGCGTGGATTGTTGTAGATTTCGTGCGGCGTGCCAGTCTGGACGATGCGGCCATGGTTCAAGACGCCGACCTTGTCGCCCATCGACATCGCCTCGATCTGGTCGTGGGTGACGAACAGGAAGGTGGCGCCGAGCTGCATCTGCAGGTTCTTGAGTTCCGTGCGCAGCGCCTCGCGCAGCTTCGCGTCGAGCGCCGACAGGGGCTCGTCCATCAGGAACACGCGCGGCTTGCGCACGATGGCGCGGCCGATAGACACGCGCTGCATCTCACCGCCGGACAGCCGGTCGGTCTTGCGGTCGAGCAGATGCTCGATCCTCAGCGTGCGGGCGGCGCGGTCGACGCGGTCCTTGATCTCGGCGTCGGGCAGCCGGCGGATCTTCGGCTTCAGCGGGAATTCGAGGTTCTCGCGCACCGTGTAGCGTGGATAGAGCGAGTATTGCTGCAGCACCAGCGCCACGTCGCGCTCGGCCGCTCCCCAGTCGGCGACGTCGACGCCATCGATGAAGACCTGGCCTTCGCTCGGCTTCTCGAGGCCGGCGATCAGCCGCAGCGTCGTCGTCTTGCCGGCGCCCGTCTCGCCCAGCAGCACGAAGAATTCGCCATCGGCGATGTCGAGATCGAGCCCGGTCAGCGCGGTATGATTTCCGAATGTCTTCGAGATGTTCTTGAGCTGGATATGGGCCATGGTCAGTTGTCTCGATTCTGCTCGGGGGCGGCCTGCCCTCCGCTATGGCTTCGGGCGTTCGACTGTTCGAAAAGCCAGATCGTTGGCTCTTCGCGGCCTTCGGCCATCACAGTCTCACCCCCAACGACTTACCGCTTGCCGCGTCGAAGAAGTGCGCCTGGGCCGGATCGATCCTGGCGAACACCTTCTCGCCGGGACCGCTGACGAAGCCGCTCTTGGTACGCGCGCGCAGCATCTTGGAACCGACCTTGAGGTCGACGATGTCGAAGGAGCCGAGCGGCTCGACGATCTGAGTCTCGACCGGCAGGAACCCTTCCGCCGCATCGTGGCGAATGAGAACGCCCTCCGGCCGGATGCCGAGCGCCAGCTGGCCACCGGCATGGCCGTTGAGCTTCGACAGCAGCGCCCGCGGGAACTCGAAGCCGGCGGCAGTTCCACCGACCGTCACCGAGACCGACGAAGCCGTTTCGGCGACCGCCGCGTCGGCGACGTTCATCACCGGGCTGCCGACGAATTGCGCCACGAACAGATTGGCCGGGCGCGAATAGACCTCGTCCGGCGAGCCGACCTGCTGCAGCACGCCTTCATGCATGATGACGATGCGGTCGGCGAGGCTCATCGCCTCGATCTGGTCGTGGGTGACATAGATGGTGGTCGAACCCTGCTTGATGTGCAGCCGCTTGATCTCGGCCCGCATCTCCTCGCGCAGCTTGGCGTCGAGCGCGCCGATCGGCTCGTCCATCAGCATCGCCTTGGGCCGCCGCACCAGCGCCCGGCCGATGGCGACGCGCTGCATGTCGCCACCTGAAAGCGCGGACGGTTTCTTGCCGAGCAGGTCCGATATCTGCAGCGTCTTGGCGACCGAACGCACTTCCTGGTCGATCTCGCTTTTGCTCTTGCGCGTGGCGCGCAAGGGGAAGGCGATGTTCTCGTAGACGCTCATATGCGGGTAGAGCGAAAACGACTGGAAGACCATGGCAATGTCGCGATCGGCGGCCTTCAGATGCTGGATGGGTTTGCCGTCGATGAGGATGTCGCCCTCGTCGATCGTCTCCAGCCCGGCGATGGCGCGCAACGTCGTCGTCTTGCCGCAGCCAGACTGGCCGAGCAGCACGATGAACTCGTTGTCGCTGATCTTGAGGTTCAGGTCCTTGATGACCTGGACGGCGCCGAAGAATTTCTGGACACCGCGAAGCTCGATCTGGGTCAATGCTGTGCTCCCGGATTTCGCATCTGTCCCGTGCCGGCTTTTTCTTCCGGTGCGATCTTCGAGGTGATGTTGAAGCCGATCAGCCCGATCAGGATGATGGTCAGGCCATATGTGTGCAGCAACATGTTCCAGGGCTGGCAGAGTGCGACGATGCCGAGCACCATGAGAATCTGCGATCCGGGCTCCAGGTATTTCTGGTTGATGGCGCGAAAGCTCATTTGCGGATCGCTCCGAAGGACATGCCACGCAACAGATGGTTGCGGAGCAGGAAGGTGAAGATCGCGACCGGCAGCAGGAACAGGAAGGTTCCGGCGGCGATCACCGTCCAGTCCGGCAGGCCGGAGCCGACCTGGCTGGGGATGAAGGGCGGCGCGGTCTGGGCGCGGCGGTTGGTCATGATCAGCGCGAAGGCATATTCGTTCCATGCCGTGATGAAGCAGAACACGGCGGTGGCGGCGATGCCGGTGGCGGCCTCCGGCAGCACGATCTTGAAGAAGGCCTCCATGCGCGTGTAGCCGTCGACCAGCGCAGCCTCCTCATATTCCTTCGGGATCTCGTCCATGAAGCCCTTCATCAGCCACACCGAGAAGGACAGGTTGAAGGCGGTGTAGAGGATGATCAGGCCGACATGGGAATCGTTGAGGCCGACAGCCCGGTACATCAGGAACATCGGGATCGCCACCACCACCGGGGGCAGCATGCGCGTCGACAGGATGAAGAACAAAAGGTCAGCCTCGCCCTTCACCTTGAAGCGCGAGAAGCCATAGGCGGTGAACGTTCCCATGCCGACCGCCAGCACCGTCGAGGTGATGGCGATGATCAGCGAGTTCAGGAAGCGGCTCGGATATCCCGACCACTGCACCTGGCCCTTGCCGTCGCGCACGATCTTCTCGCCGCCGTCGAAGACGACGCGCTCCCACCACGGAGCCGCCGCATACTCTTCCGGCGACGGTGGGCTGCGCATTTGCGAGCGCTTGGTGAACAGCTTCACGAACGGCGATATTTCCGGCTGGAAGACGACGGTCGGCGGGATGGTGGTGGCGAGGTTGCGCGGCTTGAACGCCGTCGAGGCGATCCAGTAGATCGGTGCCAGGAAGATGATTGTCACCACCAGCACCGCCACGATGGCGACGCGGTTGAAGCCGATTTCGGAAGAAGTGCGGACGGCGGCCATCTCAGCGCTCCTTCACCTTGTTGAGGTATTTGACGTAGATGTTGGTGATCGCCAACACCATGATCAGCACGATGTAGGCCAGTGCGCAGGAGCGCCCGGTCTGCCATTCCTGAAACGCCATCTTGTAGAGCCGGATCGAGATCAGCTCGGCCGTCGGCTGGCTGGTCAGGATGTAGGCGAGATCGAAGGTCTTGAACGCTTCCATGGTGCGGAAGATGACGGCGATCATCAGGATCGGCGCGACCAGCGGCAGCGTGATGCGGAAGAAGGTGTAGAACGGCCCCGCGCGGTCGATCGCGGCGGCTTCGTAGAGATGCTTCGGCACCGCCGACAGGCCGGCCAGCGACAACAGCATGACGAAGGGCGACCACATCCAGATGTCGGTCAGCGCAACGGCATAGAGTGCCATCTTCGGATCCGACAGCCATTCGAAGGTACCGAGGCCAAGCGCATAGTTGATGATGCCGAAAGACGGGTCGTAGAGCAGCTTCCAGAACAGGCCGACGACGGCCATCGACAGCATCATCGGCAGCAGCAAAAGCGTCGTCAGCAACCCCTTCATCGGAATGTCGCGGTTGAGCAGCATCGCCACGCCGAAGCCGACAAGCAACTGTCCGGCGACCGAGATGATGACGTATTTCGCAGTGATGGCGAAGTTGGACCACACATAGGGATCGTTGAGCAGGTCGCGATAGTTCTGCAGCCCGACGAAGTTCGCCGGCGCATTGGTCGACGCGCGAAAGTCGGTGAAGGAATAGCCGAGCGAATAGATCAGCGGAAAGATGTTGAAGACGATCAGGAACAGGACCGTCGGGATGATGAAGAGATTCCGGATCGAAATGTCGCTGAGGCCGCGCGCGGCCGCTCTTGAAGACCTGTCCAGCGTGGTGATCATCGTGGTCGCCAAGACCCTGCTCCCGTTTGCAGAAAAAGAAACGGAGGAGGCACCAACGCCCCCTCCGTGAAGCATGATTGTTACTTGACGCGGCCGTACTTCTTGAATGTCGCGTTCCAGTCGCCGGCCAAAGCGTCGAGCGTCTCCTTGGCGGTGCCTTCGCCGCCGATCATGTAGGGGTAGACGCGCTGGTTGAGCTGCTGCAGCAGTTCGGCGTATTCCGGCACCGCCCAGAAGTCCTTCACCTTGAACATGGTCTCGTAGAAGGCCTTGTTGTAGGGCGTGGCGCTCTGGAATTCAGGTGACTTCAGCACGGCGGCACTACAGGTGTAGCCGCCAAGTGCCGCCCACTTCTTCTGGGTCTCGTCCTTGATGAACCATTCAAGGAACTTCATCGCCTCGTCCTGCTTCTGCGAGTAGGAGACGATGGAGATGCCCTGACCGCCGAGCGCTGCGAACTGGTCGCCGCCGGGGCCAGGAGGATTGGCGAAGAAGCCGGTATTTTTGGCATTCGGGTTCGACGCCTCGTTGATCAGCGAGGGGAAGAACGCGAAGTAGTTCATGCTCATCGCGGCCAGGTTTTCGGTGATCGCCTGGTTGTCCTCGACGAAGAATGACTTGGCCCAGCCCGGAGGCGTGAACTTGTAGAGCTCCTTGTAGGCGTCGAGTGCCGCCACCGCCTTGTCGGAGTTGATGATGCCGTCGACCTTGTAGGTCGAATAGTCACCAAGCTCGCCGCCATAGGAGAACAGCGCGTTCTCGAAGCCCATCGCCATCGCGTCATAGGAATTGTCGGTATAGATGGCGATGCCGTATTTCTTCTGGTCCGGCCGGTAGAAGAACTCGGCGATGTCGCGCAGCGCCTTGAAATCCTTCGGCACATCGAGGTCGTAGCCGTACTTGGCCTTGAAGGCTTCCTTCTCCTTGGGATCCTCGAACCAGTCCTTGCGATAGGACCAGCCGACGGCGTCGCCTTCGAGCGGGATGGCCCAGTATTTGCCGCTGTTTCCGGGATATTCGGCGTAGTATTTCACCGTCGCCGGCGCCATCACGTCTTTCAGCTTGTACTTGTTGAAGAAGTCGGTGAGGTCGACATAGTGGCCGCCGGTCGAGCCGGCGCCGAGCCATTGTGAGTCGCCGACGACCAAGTCGTAGGCGTCGCCATGGGCATTGAACTCGGTGAAGGCCTTGGTCTGGAAGTCGGACCACGGCGTCGTTTCCACCGTGATCTTGACGCCGGTTTCCTTCTCGTACTCGTTGCCGAGTTCCTGCAAATAGTTGGCCGGATCCCATTCCGCCCAGAAGATGGTGAGCGACTTTTCCTGCGCGTAGACGGACGTTCCGCAGGCAAGCGTTAAGCCGATACCAGCAAGCACGCTGGTCACTAACTTGCGCATAATGATTTCCTCCCTTGTGCGCATTCTACCCTGTCATGCGAGCCGGCAACGGGGCCGGCTCCGGTAGTTCCTCCCGTGATCGCGCTCTTCCGGTTCCGGGCCTCCTCGCCCTGCCGGAAAATGGATCGCAGCCCTCACTTTCGATCCGCTTTTCTTCCCTGATCTGGTATTACCAATTTCGCATGCGCGTCAAGCCCTTTCTTGGCAACTCGACCTGTCCATTGCTACCGGATTACGGCTTTATCTGCCTGTTTTCCCATGATTTTCCTACTCAGTGATACGCGGAGGTGTTGTCCGGCACCCCGCACTGCGGTTAATATCAGTAGTCAGCACGCAAATCTGGTCTAACCAGATACGTGCTATTTCACGACTGCCGTTGGATCGACGCTGTTTCCTTCGCCGATCGATTCCGTGATCGCGGCACGCACCAGCGTCGCTGCTGCCCATTGCGCGACCGACATCATGCTGCGGCTGTCCAGTCCCCAGATGTCCTTGAGCACGATCAGCACCTCGACGCCGAAGATCAGCGACAGCGCCTGCGCCAGCCGCTTGAAATCGCGCGGCGGCAAGCGGCCCTTGAGCGGCGCGATCGCTTCTTTCAGCAATTGTACGCGGTGGCCGCGCGTGAAGGCCGGCTCACCACCCAGCGTGCCGGCCTGGCGCCTCGCCCACTGATCGAGCGACAGCTTCAGCGCCGCCTTGAACGTCGCCTCGAACGCCTCGATGCGCGGCATGGCCGTATTGAACAGGTCGGCGACCCGGCGCTCGGCATCGGCGGAGGTCGATTGCCAGGTCAGGATTGGCCCCAGCCCCTCGTCGACGACAGCCTGCACCAGTGCGGCCTGGCTCGGAAAATAGCGATAGGCGGTCGCGCGGGAAACTTCCGCGGCTTCCGCCACCTCACTGACCGACGGCGTGACGCCGGCCTGCATCAGCCTCGTCGCCGTCTCCAGCATCAGCCGTTTGGTGCGCGCGCGGGGTCCACGTTCGGCTCCCTCGGCGGTGTCGTCGCTCACTGCGGCTTGTTGACGTGAGACATCCATGTCAATACGATACGCGCGTCTCAAAAAATTGCAATGGCCTTCGGGTGGTCGAACGGGCGGGCAAAAGAGCGGCAAGCGGTGACGCCAGGCCCGCCTGGATTGGGGAACGCAATGAAGCGCATCTATGTGGTGGGCACCGCTGACACCAAGGGCGAGGAACTCGCCTTCCTGGCCGATGCCATCGCCGCCACGGGTGCCGCCGTGTCCCGCGTCGATGTCGGAACGCGCGACGCAACCATCCCCGTCGACATCACCGCGCAGGAAATTGCCAACCATCACCCCGGCGGAAGCAAAGCCGTGCTCGGCGGCGATGATCGCGGCGCCGCGGTCGCGGCGATGGGCATCGCCTTCGCCCGCTTTGCTCAATCGAGGAACGACATCGCCGCCATGATCGGCATTGGCGGCGGCGGTGGCACCTCGATCATCACGTCGGGCATGCGCGCGCTGCCGCTCGGCCTCCCGAAGATCATGGTCTCGACGCTCGCCTCGGGCGATACCGCACCCTATGTCGACGTCTCCGACATTATCATGATGCCATCGGTGACCGACATGGCTGGACTGAACCGGCTTTCCCGTGTCGTGTTGCACAATGCCGCCCAGGCGATTTCCGGCATGGCGGCCAGACCAGCGCCGCCACCCGACGGCAAGCCGTCGATCGGGCTCACCATGTTCGGCGTCACCACGCCTTGCGTGACCGCCATCGCCGACCGGCTTCGTTCGACCTATGACTGCTTGGTCTTCCATGCCACCGGCACCGGCGGCCGCAGCATGGAGAAGCTGGCCGACAGCAGCCTGCTGTCCGGCGTCATCGACATCACCACGACAGAAGTCTGCGATCTCCTGTTCGGCGGGGTGCTGCCGGCGACGGAAGACCGCTTCGGCGCGATCGCTCGCACCGGACTGCCCTATGTCGGTTCGGTCGGGGCACTCGACATGGTCAATTTCTGGGCGCCGTCGACCATTCCGGAACGCTATCGCGGACGGCTGTTCTACGAGCACAATCCGAATGTCACGCTGATGCGCACCACTGCGGACGAATGCCGCCAGATCGGCGAATGGATCGGCACCAGGCTCGCCCTCTGTGAGGGACCGGTGCATTTCCTCATTCCGGAAAAAGGCGTCTCGGCGCTCGACATCGAAGGGGGCGTCTTCTTCGACCCGGGAGCCGACGCCGTTCTGTTCGAGGCCATCGAGCGCACCATCAAGCCGAATGGCAGGCGCCGCGTGACGCGTTTGCCGCTGCACATCAACGATCCCGAATTCGCAGGGGCGGCAACCGCCGCCTTCCTCGACATCGCCAGACAGTGAGAGGCCAGACATGCCCGCCATACCGCGCAAGGACATACTGAAGAAATTCAGGGGAATGATCGACAAGGGCGTGCCGATTGTCGGCGGCGGCGCCGGCACCGGCCTGTCGGCCAAGGCCGAGGAAGCTGGCGGCATCGACCTCATCATCATCTACAATTCCGGCCGCTACCGGATGGCCGGGCGCGGCTCGGCCGCAGGCCTTCTCGCCTATGGCAATGCCAACGAGATCGTCAAGGAAATGGCCTACGAGGTGCTGCCGGTGGTCAAGAAGACACCGGTGCTGGCCGGCGTCAACGGCACCGATCCTTTCGTTATCATGCCGCTGTTCCTGACCGAACTGAAGACGATGGGTTTTTCCGGCGTGCAGAATTTCCCCACCATCGGCCTGTTCGACGGCACCATGCGGCAAAGCTTCGAGGAGACCGGCATGGGCTTCGGGCTCGAGGTCGACATGATCGCCGAGGCGCACAAGCTCGACCTGCTGACCACGCCCTATGTCTTCAACCCCGACGAGGCCCGCGCCATGACCAAGGCCGGCGCCGACATCGTCGTTGCCCATATGGGCGTGACGACCGGCGGCTCGATCGGCGCCACCTCGGCCAAGTCGCTCGACGACTGCATTGTCGAGATCGACGCCATTGCCGCCGCCGCCCGTTCGGTGCGCAAGGATGTCATCCTGCTTTGCCATGGCGGGCCGATCTCGATGCCGGACGACGCCCGCTATATCCTCGACCGCTGCAAGGGCCTGCACGGCTTCTATGGCGCCAGCTCGATGGAACGGCTGCCGGCGGAAGCCGCGATCGCCAGGCAGACCGCGGATTTCAAGGCGGTGACGCTTGGCGGCGAGAAGACCATGCAGAAGAAAAAGAAGGGATGATGAGAGATGACCGACAGGAGCAAAATGTTTGTCTATCCGAAGGACGTCAGCGCCTTCGGCTTCGACTGGGGCCGGCTTGCGCTGACTGTCGCGCCCGAAGTGAATGGCGCAAACCGCTTTTCCGGCGGCGTCGTCGACCTGCCGTCAGGCAAGGGCCACACGCGCCACAATCATCCCGGCGCCGAGGAGATCATCTTCGTCATCTCCGGCAACGGCGAACAGATGGTCGAAGACGAGAAGGGCAATCCGGTGGTCGAGAAGGTCGGTCCCGGCTGCACTATCTACGTACCGGAAAGCCGCTTCCACTCCACGCTCAACACCGGCGACGGACCGATGCAGCTCTTCGTCGTCTATTCGCCGGCCGGGCCGGAACTGGTGTTGCGGGAGTTGCCGGACTTCAGGCTGGTCGCGCCGGGGAAGTGATGAACTTATTATAGGGTGGCCTTGCGTTCTATGAAATCCCGCCCCGGTTCCACCCTCGGCCCCGGTCGCCGAACATCACATAACCAGCGTCGGTCACCGCAACCGTGTCTTCCAGCTTGATGAAGCCGCGCGTCGGGTGGAGCATCGTCGTCTCGATCGACAGCACCATGTTCCTTTCCAGCGGCTTGGCCGCATAGGTGCCTTCATAGGTCACCGGATGATTGGTCATCAGGAATGGCGCTTCGTGCGTGATCAGCCCCATGCCGTGGGCGAAGAAATCCGTGTAGGGCGCGACCTTGGATTTCTTCAGCACGCCCTCGGCGCGAGCAATCATGTCGCCGCCCAGCGTGCCCGCCTTCACCTTCGAAAAGGCCGCCTGCTGCACCGTCTCGACCTCGGCCAGCAGGTCCTCCAGTTCGGCATCCGGTTCGCCGAGAATGCCCATCCGGCAGAGGTCGCCGATATAGCCGTGATAGTTGCCGCCGGAATCGATCGATAGCACCTCGCCCTTCTTCCAGGCTTGCGGCGAGGCGGCGCGGTTGTGGCTGGAGCCAAGCGTCAGCAGGCAATATTCGAAATGCGCGCCGCGATTGGTTTCCTCGCGCCGCAGCTGCTCGATGATTTCGCTCTTGGTTGTACCTTCACGTGCCCAGGCAATGGTTGCCAGCATGGAATCGGTGATCAGTTCGGAGGCCGTGCGCAGCTTTTCCAGCTCCGCATCGGTCTTGATGGCGCGCATACTTTCCAGCATGGCCGTCGCATCGATCAGCTTGGCATCCGGCAGCGCCTTGCGGATCAGCGTAAAGGCGTCCGACGGCAGGAAGCCCGGCTCGATGCCGATGCGGGCACCAGCCTTGCCGATCTTTCGCAGGTGCTCGACGGCGAGGTTGGCCGCATCGAGCGTGCCCCAGCAGGCGGCGTGCAGCGTCGGCGTCCAGAACGGATTGTTCTGGTGCTCGCCGCCTTCCATGCGGTTGCCGATATAGGCGGCATGGTCGGGCCCGCCCTTCTCATAGATGACGACGGGCAGATAACGGCTGTGGCCGATCGCATCCATGGCGGCGAAGAAGATGAACTTGTAGCCGCCAAGCAGATATTGCGTGTTGTGCTTGGAGGTGGCGAGCAGCACATCGATGCCGGCCTCCTCCATCAGCCGGTCGACCCTAGCCTGGTCGAACGGGATATTGCTGACGGCACTCTTGCCCGGGGCAATGTTCATCTCTCTCTCCCTGAATTGCCTGGGATCGCCGGCTGTTCTGCTCCCGATCCCTCGGTTGTGGGTCAAGTCTGCACTACTTTGCCCACTCTGGTCTATCCAGGAATAGGAAAAACAGCCCCGACCGACCTCACCCTGGCGCTATCCGTCGCCAATTCAACAAATCTGGTCCTACCAGAATGAGCAAATTCAGCCGCTTCGTCCAAACTGGTCCAGCGGACGGAAATTTCAAAGCCAAGCGAGGATGCGCCAATTCCGTCTCTGGCGAAACCCTCGGCAAGGCTCATAATCGCGACCGCTGGGATGCTGGCGGGCTCGCGGGCACCCGGGGGGTATTGGCGCACCCGGTCGGGTCGCGGAGAGGACGGAGTTCGATCATGTCAGGTTTCACGATTTCCAGACGCACGATGCTTGCCGGTTCGGCGATGCTGCTGGCCTCCACCGCCATGCCTGATATCGGCCGGGCGCAAACGCCGAAGAAGGGTGGCCGGCTGGTGCTCGCCGCCGATTCCGAGCCGCGCAACCTCAACCCGGCGATTGTCGCCTCCAACGGCGTCTTTTTCATCTCCAGCAAGATCGTCGAAACGCTGGCCGAAGCCTCCTTCGACGGCAAGGACGGGCTCGCTCCACGGCTGGCTTTGAGCTGGGAGGGTGCCGCCGATGGGCTGTCGGTGACCTTCAAATTGCGCGACGGCGTCAAATGGCATGACGGCAAGCCGTTCACCTCGGCCGACGTCGCCTTCTCGGCGCTGCAGATCTGGAAGCCGCTGCAGAATCTCGGCCGCACCGTGTTCAAGGATCTGGCCAGCGTCGACACCCCTGACGATCTCACCGCCGTGTTCAAATTCGCCAAGCCGACACCGTTCCAGTTGATCCGTAACGCGCTGCCGGCGCTGAGCAGCGTGGTGCCGAAACACATCTACGAGGTCGGCAAGATCGAGGACAACCCGGCCAACAACGCGCCCATCGGCACCGGGCCGTTCAAGTTCGGCGAGTACAAGGCCGGCCAGTATTACCGGCTGACGAAGAACACGGATTACTGGGGCAAGGACGAGCCCTATCTCGACGAGATCATCTATCAGGTGCTGCCCGACCGCACTTCGGCGGCGAGCGCGCTGGAAGCCGAAGAAATCCAGCTCGCGGCTTTCTCTGCCGTGCCGCTTGCCGATCTCGACCGCATCTCCAAGGTGCCGGGCCTGAAAGTGATCTCCAAGGGTTATGAAGGGCTCACCTATCAGCTGGTAGTCGAGATCAATCATCGCCGCAAGGAACTGGCCGATCTCAAGGTGCGCCAGGCGATCGCGCACGCCATCGACAAGGATTTCGTCGTCAAGACGGTGTTCCTCGGTTATGCCGCCACCGCCACTGGCCCGGTGCCGAAGAACGATCCGCAGTTCTACACCGCCGACGTGCCGACCTATCCATTCGACGTCGCCAGGGCCAACGCGCTGCTCGACGAGGCCGGTTACAAGAAAGGCCCGGACGGCAAGCGCTTTACGCTGAAACTTTTGCCGGCGCCCTATTTCAACGAGACCAAGCAGTTCGGCGACTATCTGCGCCAGGCGCTCGCCGCCATCGGCATCGACGCCCAGCTGGTCAACAACGACTCGGCCGCGCACATCAAGGCCGTCTACACCGACCACGCCTTCGACCTTGCCGTCGGCCCGCCGGTGTTCCGCGGCGACCCGGCGATCTCGACCACAATCCTGGTACAGAGCGGCATTCCCGACGGCGTGCCCTTCTCCAATCAGGGCGGCTACAAGAACGACGCGCTCGATGCGCTGATCGCCAAGGCATCGGAAACGCTCGACACCGCCGCCCGCACCAACCTCTACAAGGCGTTCCAGAAGGAGGTCGCCGCCGACCTGCCTCTGATCAACGTTGCCGAATGGAGTTTCATCAGCGTCGCCCGCGATACGGTTGGCAACATCGCCAACAATCCGCGCTGGGCGGTCTCGAACTGGGCGGATACCTATCTGGCGGGCTGACCTCTCCAGGCTTGCAGACCGTCTATCCGGGTGCTCAGGTTCGACAATGAGAGTTCCTTCGCCCCCCTCTGTCCTGCCGGACAACTCCGCTGGGTTCACCCTCCCCCTTGGGGGAGGGTGAAAGTGGCATGACCCGCGCCCTGATACTCCTCCGTCGCCGCCTCGTCGGCAGCATCTTCGTGTTGCTGATCGTCGTCATCGGCACCTTCCTGCTGGTCGAAGCCGCCCCCGGCGACGCCGTCGACGCCTATATCGTCTCGACCGGCGGCGACGCCGGCATGATCGAGCTGTTGCGCCACCGCTGGGGCCTCGACCAGTCGGAGCTGACGCGGCTGGCCAACTATCTCTGGGCGCTGCTGCATCTCGATCTCGGCCAGTCGGTGACGTTCTCCAGGCCGATCCGCGACATGATCCTCGAACGGCTGCCCAACACGCTGCTGTTGATGGTCAGCGCCACCGCGCTGTCCTTCGGCCTCGGTTCCGCCCTCGGCATCTATGCCGGCGCCAGACCCGGCAGTGTCCGTGACCGCCTCCTGTCGATCGGCTCGCTGGCGCTTTATGCCGTACCCGGCTTTTGGCTCGGGCTGGTGCTGATCGTGGTCTTTGCCGTCGACCTGCGCTGGCTGCCGATCGGCGGCATCGAAACCCTGGCTTCCGACAAGACCGGCCTCGACCGCGCCGCCGACATCGCCATCCATCTCGTCCTGCCGGTGGCGGCGCTCGGCTTCATCTACCTTGCGCTCTATCTGCGCATGATGCGTGCCGGCATGGCAGAGGTCTGGCGCCAGGATTTTGTGCTGGCCGCCCGCGCCAAGGGGCTTTCGCGCCGCCGCATCGTGCTCGCCCACGTCGCCCGCAACGCATTGTTGCCGCTGGTCACCATGCTCGGCCTGCAGTCGGCGCAGATGCTCGGCGGCAGCGTCGTCATCGAGAGCGTCTTTTCCGTGCCCGGCCTCGGCCGGCTGGCGCAGGAAGCGGTGGCCGCGCGCGACACGCCCTTGCTGCTCGGCATCATCCTCGTCAGTGCCGTGCTGGTCGTCGTCATCAACCTGCTCGTCGACATCGCCTATGCCTTCCTCGATCCGCGCGTCGGCGCCGGCGAGGCCGATGCATGAGCCGCTTCCGCCGCTATCTGCGCACGCCCGAGGCAGTTGCGGGCGCCATCATCCTGGCGGCACTGATCGCCATGGCTCTGTCGGCATCGCTGCTGTTTCCCGGTGACCCGCAAGCGATCGCCGGCCCCGCACTCTTGCCGCCATTTCAGGACTCGTCGCTGCCGCTCGGCACCGATCGGCTCGGCCGCGACGTTCTGGCCGAGCTTTTCCATGGCGCCCGCACCTCGCTCGCCGTCGGGCTCGCGGCAGCAGCGGCGGCGCTCGTCGTCGGCTCTGTGATCGGTACGCTGGCCGGCTTTGCCGGCGGCCTTGTCGACGAGATGCTGATGCGCATCACCGATGCCTTCCAGACCGTGCCGAGCTTCCTGCTGGCGCTGGCCTTCGTCAGCGTTGTCGGGCCGTCGCTCGGCATCGTGGTGATTGCCATCGCGCTTGGCACCTGGACAGGGCCTGCTCGAATCGCCCGCGCGGAAGTCCTCTCCATTCGCGAGCGCGATTATGTAGCCAGCGCCCGCGCCATCGGCATGCATCCGCTCGAGATCGCCTTTCGCGAAGTGCTGCCCAATGCCTTGCCGCCGGTTCTTGCGATGTCCTCGGTAATCGTCGCCGCAGCGATCCTCACCGAAGCGGCTCTGTCCTTTCTCGGCCTGGGCGACCCAAACCGGGTCACCTGGGGCGGCATGATCGCCGAAGGCCGCACTGTTTTGCGCACCGCCCCCTTCCTGTCGATCGTCCCGGGCATAGCGCTCGTGCTGACGGTACTGGGCGTCTATCTCGCTGGTGAGGGCGTCGTCGAGACCACCGCCGTGAGAAGAGGCCTGTCGTGATCTTTCTGGCTTCGATCCGCGACCTGACGGTCGCCTACCGCCGCGACGGCACCGAAGTGGCGGCGCTGAGGAACATCAGCCTCGACCTCGCCGTTGGTGAGCGCTTCGCCATCATCGGCGAAAGCGGTTCGGGCAAGAGCACGCTGGCATTGGCGATTGCCGGGCTGTTGCCGGCTGCGTCTCAGATCGATGGGCGGATCGAGTGGCCCGGCCTCGGCCGGGCACCCCTCGGCGGCCGCGACATCGGCTTCGTTTTCCAGGATCCGTCCGCCAGCCTCGATCCGGTGATGCCGATCGGCAAACAGATTGCCGAAGTGGCGCGCACGCATCTCGGCCTCACATGGCCGCAGGCGTACGCGAAGGCAAAAAATCTGCTGGAGCGCGTCCGCCTGCAGGACGCGGACTCGGCCCTGCTGGCCTTCCCTCATCAGCTCTCAGGCGGCCAGAAACAGCGTGTGGCGATCGCCGCCGCGATTGCTGCCGGCCCGAAATTGCTGATCGCCGACGAGGCGACCTCCGCGCTCGACACCATCGTGCAGGCCGAGATCGTCACCTTGATCCGGCGGCTGGTGGCCGAAGACGGCATGACGCTGCTGTTCATCAGCCACGACATCGCATTGGCGGCCGAGCTTGCCGAGCGCATCGCCGTGTTCCGCCACGGCCAACTGGTCGAGCTTGGGGCGACGGCGCGGATTGTCGACGCCCCAGGCCAGCCTTACACACGCGCGCTGCTCGATGCCCATATCGGCCTCGACGCCGAACCGTTGCTGAACCGAAGCGGTCTCGCCACATGAGCCTGCTCACGGTTTCCAATCTCACCAAACGCTACCGTCGCGGCGGCAAGAGCATTGCCGCCGTCGACGAGGTCTCCTTTCATATCGATCCCGGCGAGACACTGGCACTGGCCGGGCCCTCCGGCAGCGGCAAGTCGACGATCGCGCGACTGGTGCTGCGATTGACCGAGCCGGACGCCGGACGCATCGCATTCGAAGACAAGGATTTCCTCGCCTTGAGTGGCGCCACCTTGCGTGCGCGCCGCGCGCGCCTGCAGATGGTGTTTCAGGATCCGCTTGCCGCCTTCAACCCGCGCGCCACCGTGGCGCGCGTGCTCGACGATCCCTTGCGCATCCATGGCATCGCCTCGCGCTCCGAGCGCCCGCGCCGCATCGCCGCCTTGCTGGAGCGCGTCGGGCTGGCGGCGGAGCTTGCCCCGCGCGCCATCCATGAAATCTCCGGTGGTCAGCGGCAGCGCGTCGCCATTGCCCGCGCCATCGCCACGAAACCGTCGCTGATCGTACTCGACGAGGCGGTGTCTGCCCTCGACGTTTCGGTGCGCGGGCAAATCCTCGAACTCCTGCTCGACCTGCAACGCCAGGAACGGATCGCCTATCTCTTCATTTCGCATGATCTCGGCGTGGTCCGGGCAGTCGCCCACCGCGTCGTCCTTCTCGATGCCGGGCGGGTTGCCGAGAGCGGCGATGCCCGTGCCGTCATCGACGCGCCGCGATCGGTGATCGGCAAGGCGCTGGTGGCGGCCGCGCCAAGATTGCACAGAGCCAGCCTATAGGACGCATCATGACCGACCCCGAAGCCAGAGCCGAAAAGCTGTCGCGCGAACTCGATTCCGCCTTTCGCAACCGGGCCGATCTCTACCGCTTGTTCCTCGACGAGCTGACCGGAGAACTGGGCGCCGAAAAGGCCGAGGCGATCATGATCCGCACCATCGAACAGCGCGGCAAGGAGGTGGCGGCAGCGGCTTTCGCCAGCTTCGGCCCCAACGACGCGCGCGCGATCGGCGAAGCCTTCCTGGCGGTCAGCCCGGATGGCGGCCGCATGTACCCGACCCATGTCCAACGCGGCAACGACCGCATCGCCTTCAAGGTCAAACGCTGCCCGCTGAAGGACGCCTGGGTCGAGGCCGGGCTCGGCGATGAAAAGCTCGCCACGCTCTGCCGCATCGCCGGCGCCTTCGACCGTGGCCTGTTCGAGGCGACAGGCGTGCGTTTCGAAAATGTCACCTGGACGCCGGGCCACGGCTCCGGCTGTTGTCACATTGCACTGACGAACCGGGATAGCGCCTGAACAAACGCACTGCCCTATGCGTAACTGTCAGCTGCCTGCAAAAACATGCAGCTCCGTTCCGGCTTCTTCGATCGCCGCGCGCAACTCGGCATGGGGCTCGACATCAGTGACGATGTCGGCGATGTCGCCAAGCGCGCACACGCGCTCAAGGCTGGCGCGGCCGAACTTGTCGTTGGTCACCACCAGCATTGTCGACAGCGCGCGCGAGATCATCGCCCGCTTGACCGCGGCCGCGCCAGATATCATGTCGTTCGGGCCATCGACCGTCAGACCAGACGCGCCGATGATGGCGATGTCGGCATTGTAGCGGCGGATGAATTCCACCGTGTCTTCGCCCAGCACGCTGCCCTCGCGCCTGTCATAGGTTCCCGGACAAAGGATGACGCGGAAGGTCGGGTTGGCGCCGGTCACCGACGCCACGCCGGTGGAGTTGGTGATGACGATCAGGTTGCGCGCCAATTGCGACAGATTGCGCGCCACCTCGTAGGTTGTCGAACCGCCGTCGATCATGACGATCTGGCCCTTTTCGATCAGGCCGGCCGCGCCGCGCCCGATCCGCGCACGTTCCTCGACCATGGTCAGGCCGCGTTCGGAAATGGCCGGTTCGGACGTCACCAGTGAAATCGTCGCGCCGCCATAGGTACGGTTGAGCAGCCCGGCCTCGCCAAGCTCCATGAGATCGCGGCGGATCGTTTCGCCGGCGACACCGATGCGCCTGGCGAGCTTCGAGATGCGGATCGACGCCGACCGGCGCACTTCCGACAGGATGAGCTCGTGCCGCTCCTTTTTCGTCAGCCGACCGTGCTCCATGACGCCCCCTTGCCGCAATCAGCGCGTTCTCAGCCCCGCCTGTCCATCAACTCCTGCCAGCGTTATGGCAGATGATGCCGGGCGCATATCCCGAACCCGAAGACATTAGCGATCCCGGCGCCATTGGGAAAGAAGCCGAACAAGGGTGACAGTGCGGCCCTTCCTTGGTCTGATTGGACGCACGAATCGGCGGCCGGCGCCTCATTGAAGGGATACTCCGATGCATGTCGTGACATTGCTGAAGGCGGATATGTTCGACGTCGAGATCGACGGCAAGCCGGCTTCGATCGCGCAGGCCTTGCCGGACTGGAACCCGCATGACCGGTTCGGGCTGGTGATCGACGATGCGCTTGGCGGCATCGGCGCCACCCATCTGCTGCAGATCGCCATCACCTCGTTCTACGACGTGAAGCCGAGCCGGCGCACGGAACTGACGGTCTACCCGGAAATCTATGCGTTCCATATCGGCAAGGGCCATGGGACCCATGCGCCCTATGATTTCTGGCCTGCCCGGCGCGAAGTCATCACTTCGCGCGATCATCGCGAGGTGCTCGATGCCATCAATGATCGCGGCATCACCCGGCTGGCCGTCCCCGATCGCCTGCCGCGCGAGGTGATGCATCGGCCGAAGGAAGTCGACGCGGCGCTCGACCGCATCGCCTCGGCATTCGTCTACAGCCCGTCGGGCCGGGTAGCGGATCCCGACCTCGTCATTTCAGGCAACGACAAGCGAACCGAATACAATCCCAACAGCGCCTTGCGGCCGCGCTACACCGACAGCCGGCCGGCTTCGGTGTCGACGGCGGCCAAGCCGGTCAAGGAGGTTGATCCGTCCTACCAGGAATGGCTCCGCAAAAGGGAACACGACCTGACCAACGAGGAACGCGCCTCTGTCGAACGCCGCCGCGAAGAGCTGAGAAAGGACGGCCTCGTCACCGAAACCTACCGGCGTGTCGGCGTTGGTGAAGCGCTGATGCGTCTGGCGTCGGCCGGGCTCGTTTGAGCCTCGGAGCATGATCCGAAAAGTGGAAACTGGTTTTCGGACGAGATCATGCTCAACAAACACATGGAGCCCCATCCCGATACCATCGGGATGGAACAGGCTCTACGACACCATTCGTTCGATCAATAGCCGACGGTGAAGCGCTGCCTGACATGGACCGGCTTCTCGATCTCGTCGGCCATGGCAATGGCGTAGTCCTCGAAGGAAACGCTGCTGCCCTTGTCCGCGGCGAGAAGCGTGTCCTTGCCTAGGCGGAATTTGCCGGTGCGCTCGCCGGGGGTGAACACAGCGGATGGCGACAGGAACGTCCAGTCGAGATCGCCGACCGTCTTCAACCTGTCCAGGAAGTCGGCGCCCTTCTGCGCCTCTGCCTTGTAGATCGCCGGGAATTCGGGGGTATCGACCAGACGCTTGCCAGGCGCGACTTCGAGACTGCCGGCACCACCGACAACAAGATAGCGCTTCACGCCGGCGGCGCGCACGGCGGCGATCAGCGTGTCGGCGTCGCTGTCCAGGAAATGCACGGCGCTGATCACGACGTCATGGCCGCGGATCAGGTCGACGAGACCTTGCTTGTCAAACAGATCACCCTTCCTGGCGGTCACGCCTGGCAAGGCAGCGATCTTTTCCGGATTGCGGGCGATGCCGGTAACGGTGTGGCCACGATCGGAGAGTTCCCTGAGGATGCGCGAGCCGGCGCCGCCGGATGCGCCGATGAGAGCGACTTTTGCCATGTCTTTTTTCCGTTTCCTGTTGGAGGTTTGGGGGATGGGATCAAGCCGCCGCGATATGGGCGACGAGATTGTCGAAGCTGCCGAACAGCGCGTTCGAACCGATGAGCAGGGGCGCGTCATTGCGGATGACCGCCAGCGACGGCACGCCATCGGCTTGCAGGCGCTGGAACAGCGCGCGGCCGCGGCCGACCAGTTCGCGGTGAGCCGTCAGCAATGCTTCGGTCGGCGCCTCCAGCATTGTCGCGGCATCCGTCATGCCGGCGGCGACGAGCACCTCGGCCACGCCACCGGTCGTCACGATATCGCGGCCGTCGACATAGCGCGCCCGCTGGATCGCCTTCAGCGCACTCAGCCGCTGGCTAGGATCTTCCAAGCCGGCGGCGCTGATGCCAAGTGTGGCGGCATGGGAGTCCAGCAAGGTGCCGCGGACATTGAGGACATTGTGCCGATAGGCCTGCGTGAACGGTTGTCCGGTCAGGCGCTCGATGCGCTGGTCGTTCGCCCACGCGTGGGCGGCAAAACCTTCATCCATCGGGCGTGCGCCGGCGCCGGAGAAAAAGCCGGTCGGCAGCAGCTCGACGCGCAGGCCGCTGGCCAACAATCTGTCGACCATGGGGGTGGCGCCATAGCACCAGCCGCAGAGCGGATCGAAAAGATACGTCACTTCTGAATTGGTCATCATCGCTGCCATCCTTGGCGCGGGACAGCGGCCTGGTTCGGGATATTGGGCTGCCGCGCCCGTCGAGTGTGTTGGCTCCCATATGGCAAACGGCGCTCTTGTGAAAAATAGAGATCAATAATACAAACTGTCTGATCAAATCAGACAAAGCAGTTGCCTTGACCGAACTTCTGAACCTCAATCGGCTCGTCTATTTCACCACGGTGATGGAAACCGGCTCGTTCACCGCGGCGGCGGACCGGCTTGGCGTGGCCAAGGCCGTGGTCAGCCATCAGATCGGCAAGCTCGAGGAGGAACTGGGCGCAACGCTGCTGCGACGCACGACGCGGCGTGTGACGCCGACGGAAGAGGGGCGCCTCTTCTGTGACCGCGCGATGATCATCCTGCGGGAGGCGGAGGCCGCCTATGGCGAAATCTCACATGGAGCGGTCGAGCCGAGCGGAACGCTGAGACTGACCGCGTCACTCGACTACGGCACCCAGATGGTGGCCCCGGTCATGGCGGCCTATCTGAGAACCTATCCGCATATGCGCATCGAGGCTATCTTCGACGACGCGGTCAGCAATTTGGTGGATGAGCAGATCGATCTCGGCATCCGCGTCGGCTGGCTCACCGATTCCTCGAACCAGGCGCGACGCCTGGGCACGATACGGCAGACCGTCGTGGCAAGCCCTGCCTTCGCCGCAAACCTGCCGCCGAACGTGAGCCCGCGCCAGGCAAGATCGCTGGCCTGGGTCGGCAATGCCCAGCTTCGCGGCATTGGCCAATGGCTGTTTTCCAGGGATGGCGAAACGGTGCTGACCGAACTCAACCCGGTCGTCATGTGCGACAAGAGCCCCGCTGCTCTTGCCTGCGTGCTCGCCGGCATCGGGCTGGGCGTGTTTCCGGATTACAGCGTGAGCGACGATATCGCCGAGGGACGGCTGGTGCCGGTGTTTGCCGACTGGAGCTTGCCTACCGGCGGCATCCATGCCGTCTTTCCACCGGCCCGGTTCCGGCCCGCCAAGGTGCGCGCCTTCGTCGATCTGCTCGCGTCCGCCGAGAAAAAGCGATCGCGCGGCGTCGCCATGGCGTGATGCCAAGGGCTGCAGGCCCCGCAATCATCGGTTCTGATGCAGGATCGTCTCGGCGGCGATGTAGCCCCAGGTCATATTGGGGCCGAGGGTCGTGCCGGCTCCCACGGCGCGCGTGCCGATAGGATTGGCCATGGCAAGTCCCGCAGCATAAAGGCCGGGGATGATCGAGCCATCCGGCCTCAACACCTGCGCTCGCTCGTTGGTGCGGGCGCCCCCCTTGGTACCGAGAATCGATCGATTGATGGTCATGCCGACATAGGGAGGTTTGTCGATCGGCTTCAGCCGGTTCTCGGGGCCATGCGCCTTGTAGTCCTCCCAACCGTTCTCGCCGCGGTGGAAATCCGCATCGTGCCCCTTGGCGCAAAAGCCATTCCAGCGGGCGATCGTCTCCTCGAGTGCCGCCGCCGGCAGCCCGAGCTTGGCGGCAAGGCCGGTGATTGTATCGGCCTTCTGGACCCAATCGCGCTCATAGGAGGCATACCAGCGGAAAGGCAGTGACGTTTTCAGGAACCGATGATCGCCGATGAGATAGCAGGGCAGATTGACGGGCACGCCGTCCGGCCCGCGCGCATCGATCGCCTCGCCGATGTTGAAGGCGTTTTCGCTGACAAAGCGCTTTCCACCGCGATTGACCACGATCGAATGCGGCTCGGCCTGGAAGGTCATCGGCAAGCCGTGCGGCTTTCCCTGGTAGCGCGTCGGCAGGCAGGGGTACACGTTCGCCTGATCCATGCGGTCCAGTTGCGCGCCGACGGAAGCGGCAAGTTTCTGGCCGTCGCCCTCGTTGCCGCGCGGACTGCCGATCCGGTCGAATGCGCCGGGGAAATGGTGTCCACGCATCTCGGCATCCCATTCGAAGCCACCGGTTGCGATCACGACGCCGCGGCGCGCGACAATCTTCGTTCGTCGGCCCTCGCTCTCCACTTCCGCGCCGGTGATGCGCGAGTCCGGATCCTGAAGCAGCGTGACGGCGCGCGTTCCCAACCGGAAGGTGACGCCGGCATCGAGGCAACCCCTGATGAGCCCGGTCATCAGGGCCGTGCCCTGGCCGCCGGAATTCGTCAGCCATCGCCAAAGAAGCCTCGGCCAGACCTTGAATCCGGCGCGGATAGGGTGGTGATAGACATCCAGGTCGACGATCTCCTGGTAAGTGAAGCTGTGCGGCAGGGTGGAGCGGCGCAGGCTCCGTGCGAACCTGCCCAGGATACGGCGGCTGAGCGGCCTCGGCGAGACCATGCGGCCGTAGAGCTTGCCGCCCGGCGCTTCGGTAAAGGGGTCGGGCTCGTTGATCAGGCGGAAATCGAGCGGCGTGTTGCCGGACAGGAAGCGCAGCATGTCCGGCGCGGCCTTGACGAACGCACACCAGAGCGTGTCTTCCTTCAGCTTCCACCCTTCGGGCGCGACTGCGCGCAGATAGGTGAGGGCGTCCTCGCGGCTGTCGGCGATGCCGGCTTCGGCCGCGACATGATTGGCGGGTATCCAGACCCCGGCACCGGACATGGCCGATGTGCCGCCCAGCCATTCGCTCTTTTCGATGACGAGCACCTTGAGGCCACCCTTGGCGGCCCTCAAAGCCGCCGAACAGGCCGCCGACCCCGACCCGATGACCACAACGTCGAATTCACCCATTGGCGGTCCCCTGCTGCATCGCCACGGCACTATAGGAGCAGAAAATTAAATCTGTCTACTCTTGTGTCGACACTTTTTGCGCTGTAACCTCGTGCAAGTCAGCAGCGTGCCCGGCATGATCTTCGTAGCCCTTTCGACAGGCAGAACCATGGACGATACCCGCCTTCCAACCGCACCCTCCGGCATCCATATTTCCGATTCCCAAACGCGTGAAAGCTATTGGCAGCCGGTACCGGCAAACGGCCATATCGACGTCGCGCTCGCGCCGCACATCGTCGGCATGGAGCACCCCTTCGCGCTGGGCACGCAATCGGTCGCGCCGGGCGGCTATGTGCGCGAACACACGCATGACCGCAACGAGGAGGCGATCTATGTCATCGAGGGTCATGGCCGCGCCGTCGTCGAGGGCAAGGAGTATCCGCTAGGCCCGGACAGCGTGGTGTTCCTGCCGAAGAATGTCAGGCACATGTTCATCAACGATGGCGAGACACGCCTGCGCTGGCTCTGGCTGATCGTGCCGAACGGGCTAGAGGACTTCTTTCGCCTTATCGGCAAGCCGCGCAAACCGGGCGACCGCGTGCCGTCCAATTTTCCGCGCCCGGAAAACGTCCTGGAAATCGAGCGCAAGACGGTCTTCGGAGCGGACCTCGCCGACAAGTTCGATCCCGTGAAACAGAACCCCTGAAGAAACCCTGATGGTGACGCTCGGCCTTATCGGCTACGGCACGATCGCGCGCGAGATCGTCTCCGCTTTCCCACAGGGTTCGGTTCGCTGGGTGGCTCTGCTGCGCGAGGGCGCATGCCCGGCCCTGCCGCCGAATGTCGGCGCGGTCACACAGCTTGACGCGCTCATCGGCATACGCCCAATGGCGGTGGTGGAGGCGGCTGGCCAGGAGGCAGTGGCCGCTTACGTGCCCGCGCTTCTTGAAGCGGGCATCCCGACTGTCATCGCTTCGGTCGGCGCACTGTCCGATCCGGGGCTTGCCGCCCGGCTGGCCGGGGCTGCACGCAACGGAGGCGCGCGCTTCGTCCTGCCGTCAGGCGCGTTGGGCGGCCTCGACTATTTGCGAGCGATAGCGGCACTTCCCGATGCGCGGGTGCGCTATACCTCGCGCAAACCGCCTGCCGCCTGGGCGGCGGAACTGGCCACTCTCGGCCTGTCAGCCGACAATGGTGCCGTGACCCTCTTTGAGGGTGCGCCTGCGGAAGCGGCAAAGCTCTATCCGAGGAACCTCAACGCGGCTTTCGCCGTAGCGCTCGCGGCCGGGCCTGACAAGGTCACGGTGCGCGTGGTTGCCGATCCGAACGCCGCCGGCAACACCCACGAGATCGAAGCCGAGAGTGCCGCCGGCACCACCTTCCTCCGGTTCGTCAATGCGCCCTCGCCCGACAATCCCAAGACTTCCGCGCTCACGGCACTCAGCCTCATCGCAACCCTTGGCGAGCTCCTTGATCTGGAAGGCCATCGTTGATGCCCTTCTTCACCGCCGCCGATGGTTGCCGCATTCACTACGAGACGTTCGGCAGCATTGGCCCGCGCCTCCTCCTTATCCCCGGGCTCGGCGGCGACGGCCGCTTCTGGGCCGGCGTCGTTGGGCTGCTCGAGGCCGACCATCGCATCATCGTCACCGACCATCGCGGCGCGGGTCGCAGCGATCGCCCGAATAGCCCTTACTCGATTCCCCTGATCGCCAGCGACATTGCTGGCCTGCTGGCACGGACGGGCGGTCCCGCCCATATTGTCGGACATTCCACCGGTGGCGCCATCGCTCAGGTGCTGGCGCTCGATCATTCTGAACTCGGCCTGAGCTACACGATCAGCAGTTCCTGGGCGCGGGCCGACAGCCGTTTCCATGCGCTCTTCAGCGCTCGCGCCGAACTGCTGGAGGCCGGCATGGCCGAAACCTACCAGCGCCTCGGCCATGTGCTCTGCCACGAACCGTCCTACCTCGAAGCGCATGCCGGACAGCTCGAGGCGGCGGTCGCCGCCGCCCCTCGGACCCTGGCGCCACTTGCCGCCAGCGCCGCGCGCGTGCGCATGCTGCTCGACCACGACCGCCTTGCCGACCTGCCGCGCATCGCCGCCCCGGTCCAGGTGATTGCGGCCGCTGGCGATATTCTGACGCCACCAGAGCTTTCGGAAGCGATCACCACCGCGATACCTGGTGCGGACCATGTGGTCGTTCCCGGCGCGCATTTTCATCCTCTCGCCGATCCCGAGGGTTTTGCCACCATCATTCGCCGTTTCATTGCCGAAGCAGACAGCAAATGTCATGACCGCTGAACTCGCCCCACCTCTCATCGACCCACGCCTCAAGCCAGGTGTCGAGCTCCTCGCCGGAGGACGCGCCATGGCGCGCGACTGGCGCCTCGGCAGTTGCCGCTTCCTCACCGAGACCGGAATGCCTTCCGAGGCCGCATGGAAACGCAAGGCGGCGGCCGAGAGGCGCGTCATGCAACATGCCCATATCGGCTTCAGAAGCGTCGACCGCACCATTGCAGCGATCGGCGAGGTGCACAGGCAATGCCGCAAGGCAGGGGTGACGGTCGACCGTTTCGGCATCACCCTCGACTGGTCGATGGGCTATCCGCAGGCCATGCGCGCCAAGGCAGCGCGCGGCACCGGCATCGTGCTGACCGGCCCCGAGGATTTTGCACGTATCACCAATGCCGCGCCTGCCGCCGCCCATTTCGGCGACTTCATGCTCGGACTGCCGGGCGCGCTGGAAAACACCGCCGCCGCCATAGCCGCGGGAGCGACGGCCGTCGGCAATCTGGGACAGTATTTCACCTTCCGGCTGCCTTACTGGGACGATGACGTTGCGACCACCGAAGCGACCGTCACCGCGCTCGGCCTGATTGCCGCGCAGGATGCCGAAATCCTTGTCCACTCCAATCTCGACGACGGATTCGCGGGACTGTTCGTCGACATGGCCTGTGCGCTCGGCATGGTGCTGATCGAAAAGCACATCGTCGAGGATCTGATCGGCGCGCGGCTCGCCCATTGCTACGGCCACCATTTCAGCGATCCGCTGTCGCGCACCGCCTTTCATGCCGCACTGGTGCGGGTCAGCGACACGCCAGGCACCATGATCTTCGGCAATACCGTCTCCTACCAGTCGACCCCGGCAGGCAATTACGCAAGCCTGGCAAGCTATCTGCTGGCCGACATACTGGCCGTCGGGCGATGGCCCTCCGGCCATGCGATCAATCCCGTGCCGGTGACCGAGAATCAGCGCATTCCCGATGTCGACGAGATCATCGACGCGCAGACCTTCGCTCACCGGCTCACGCTGCACGCGCCTTTCTACGATCCGGTCTTCGACTGGACCAAGGTGGAGGCGATGGCCGATGTGCTTGTCGCGGGCGGACGCCGCTTTGCCGATGCCGCCATGAAGGGGCTGGCCGAGCGCGGGGTGGATACCGGGGACCCGGCCGCGCTGATGCTTGCCGTCCGCCGCATGGGTCCGAAGCGCATGGAGGCGCTCTTCGGCCCGGGCGTGGCAAGCGCGCGCGGACGCACGCCACTGATCCAAGCCGAATGGGCTCGCGAGCTCAATCACAAGGCGGCAAGCTGGGTTTCGACGCAAAAACCGCTGGCAAGGCAAGAACCCCTGACCATCTGCATCGGTACGACCGACGTCCACGAACACGGCAAGTATCTCGTCGAGCAGGCGCTGGCTGGCCTGGGCGTTGCCATTGCCGATGCCGGCGTGGCCGTCGATCCCGAAGCGCTTGTCGCCCACGCGGCTGAGACCGGGGCCAATGCCATCGCCGTCAGCACCTACAACGGCGTGGCGCTTCGCTACGCGCAGGCGGTGAAGGCAGCGATGGTGGCGCGCGGACTTGTCCTGCCCGTGCTCATCGGCGGAAGGCTGAACGAAGTGCCGAAGGACTCCAATTCCGGCCTACCGGTGGATGTGACCGAGGACATCGCAAAGCTCGGCTGCGTGCCATGCGCCGATCTCGATGCGATGCTCGGCGCCCTTCGCTCCATCCCGCTGGCCTGCCAAAACGGGTAGTCCGCCGCATTATCGATCCGGTTTTCCAGACTTGTTTCGACCCTGCCTCGCGGAAGCCCTTGCAAAGTGTCGACACTTTTGTATTTAATTTCGGCATGAGATCGGGGACAGCCGTGAAAAACACTCCTTCCGTCGAACAACATCTGGAAATCTATCGCCGCATGCTGCTGGTGCGGCATCTGGAAGAGAGCCTTGGCGCGCTCCACAAGGAAGGGCGCACGCGCGGTCCGATCCATCGTTGCGACGGCCAGGAAGCTGTCGGGGTCGCGGCCACGGCGGCGCTGGAGACGGGCGACAAGGTCGCCACCACCCATCGCGGCCATGCCGTCTACATCGGCAAGGGCATGGCCATGCGTCCCGTGGTTGCCGAAATCCTCGGCCGCGCCACCGGCGCCTGCGGCGGGCGCGCCGGCCACATGCTGATAGCCGATGCCGAAAAGGGCGTGATCGGCGGCAACGCCATCGTTGGCGCGGGCATCCCGGCGGCAACCGGCATGGCGCTGTCCATGCAAATCCTTGGCAACGGCAACGTCGCCATGTGCATCTTCGGCGACGGCGCGGCCCAGACCGGCATCTGCCACGAGGCGATGAACATGGCGGGGCTGTGGAAGCTGCCTGTCGTCTTCGTGCTTGAGCACAACCAGTTCGGCTTGACCGTCCCATCCGACATCCAGTCGCCGGTCGAGGATCTGTCGATCCGCGCCGCCGGCTACGCGATGCCCGCCGAGATCGTCGACGGCAACGATGCGGTCGCCGTCTACCGCGCCGTGTCGGCGATGGTCGAGCGTGCCCGGCGCGGCGAGGGCCCTGGCATGGTTGAATGCAAGACCTACCGCATTGAGGGGTTTTCCACGTCCGACATGGGCGGTTACCAGAAGCCCGAGGACATCGCCGCCTGGAAAGCGCGCGACCCTTTGCGCGTCTCGCGCAAGGTGCTTTTGGGCAAGGTCGGCGAGGCCCAGCTCGCCGCGATCGAAGCGGCGGCCAAGGCCGAGGTAGCCGAGGCTTTCGAGACCGCGCTGTCCGACCCCATGCCGGAATTTTCCATCGACGAAGCCTGCAACCCCTATAGCGAGGCGCACTGACATGGCCATGATGCGGTACGCCGAAGCGCTCAACGCGGCGCTGCGCGAAGAGATGCAGGCCGACCCCTCCGTCTTCCTCTTCGGTGAAGACATCGGCCGCTATGGCGGCGTCTTCAAGGTGACGAAAGGGCTGATGGAGGAATTCGGTGAGACGCGCGTGCGCGACACGCCGATCTCCGAACAGGCGCTGACCGCCATGGCCGTGACCGCCGCCATGACCGGCACACGGCCGGTGCTGGAAATCATGTATGCGGATTTCATACCACTGACACTCGACGCGCTGGTCAACCAGGCCTCGATCTACAACTACATCTGGAACGGCCAGGTGAAGATGCCTTTCGTGCTGCGCACGCAAGGCGGCGGCGGCGCCGGTGCCGGCGCACAGCACTCCAAGGCGCTCGATTCCATGCTTGCGCACATTCCGGGCATCAAGGTGGTCGCCCCTTCGACGCCCGCCGATGCCAAGGGCATGCTGAAGGCCGCGATCCGCGACGACCAGCCGGTGGTCTTCCTCGAACACAAGCTGCTCTACAACACCCGCGGCGAGGTTCCGGACGGCGATGTGACGGTGCCGCTCGGCAAGGCGGCAACCATGCGCGAGGGTAGCGATATCTCGATCTTCGCCACCTCCAAGATGGTGGTGGAGGCGCTCAAGGCCGCGGACCTTCTCGCGGCTGACGGTGTTTCGGCCGAAATCGTCGATCTGCGGTCGCTGCGCCCACTAGACGTCAACGCCATCGTCGCCTCCATCGCGAAAACGCACCATGCCGTGGTGGTCAACGAAGGCTGGCGCTTCTGCGGCTACGCCGCCGAGCTTTCGGCAACGATCATGGACCACGCCTTCGACGAACTCGATGCGCCGGTGGCGCGCGTCACGCTGCCGGACATGCCGATCCCCTATTCCGAGCCGCTGGAAACGGCGATGCTGCCAAGCGCCGAAAAGATCCGCGCCGCGGCGCTGAAGACGCTGAAGTGACGGAGGCGGCGATGGTGGCCCATCCGATCACGATCGACAGCGCCGGCGGCGAATATATGGAAGCCGTGCTGGTGATCGCCTGGGCGGTGAAGCCAGGCGATCCGGTCAAGGCCGGCGATCTCGTCGTCACCGTCGAGACCGCCAAGGCGGCGACCGAAATCGAAGCCGACCGCGATGGATGGCTGGCGGAAATCTTCTTCGCCGAGGGGCAGGAAGCGCCGGTGGGCGCCGTGCTTGGCGCGATCGCGGACGAGAAGCCCATGGTTGGCCAGCCCGCCTCGCTCGCGCCGGCCGTCGCAACCGCTGCGCAGTCCAATCCGCGCGAGCTTGCGGCGAGTGAAGCCCCTTTCCCCGACCGGCAGCCCGGCAGCCGCCCGATCGCCAGCCCACTTGCCCGGCGACTTGCCGCCGCGGCCGGGCTCGACCTTGCCACCATTTCGGGAAGCGGTCCCCACGGACGCATCAAGAAGCGCGACATCGATGCCACCCTTGCCGCCCGCACGAACGAACGGGATGCCGAGGTCCAACGGACGCCGGCCCCGGGCCAGACATCGTCTGTTGCCGCGCCGACGTTGGCCAGACAAGCCGTGCCGGTGGTTTTCATCCATGGCTTCGGGGCGGATCGCTCCGTGTGGCGGCAGGTCGTTCCGCTGCTCGGGTCGGGAATCGAGACAATCAGCCTCGACCTGCCCGGCCACGGCAGTGAAGCCGCCACGACGGCGAGCAGCATCGAAGAGATCGCTTTCCTCCTCTCCGACCGGCTGGAGGCTATGGGCGTGGGCAATGCCCATCTCGTTGGCCATTCTCTCGGAGGTGCGGCGGCTCTCGCGCTCGCCCGGCTCGGCCGTCTCGCCGTGCACTCAGTCACGCTTCTCGCACCCGGCGGGCTTGGCCCCGAGATCAATACCGGTTTTATTGCCGGGCTTACCCGTGTGACGACCGTCCCGGCGCTGGAGCGGTGGCTGGCCGTCATGGTCGGCGACCCCTCGGTCTTGCCCGCTGGCTATGCGCAGGCCGCGCTGCGACAGATCGAAAAGACCGGCAACCGCGATGCACTCGCGGCGATGGCCGAAAGCCTGTTCCCGGACGGCACCCAGGGCTTCGACCTGGCGAACGCGCTCGCCGAACTCGACGTACCGACACGGCTGATCTGGGGCAGGCTCGATCGCGTCATCCCGGTCGCCCATGCGGCCCGCGCGCCGGGCTTCGCCGCCGTTCATCTTCTCGATGGCATTGGCCATGTAGCGCAGATAGAAGCGCCGGCGCTCACAGCCCGGCTGATCTCCGAGACCGTGCGGAGCGCCGGCTGAGCCGGCAGTTCGATTGATCCCGCGGGTCGGTCGCGGGAGGTAGACAAGACCACGTTACGCCGGCGTCAAGGACGCCGGAGCAGGATGCCAGAAGGAGTGCCCAGGATGATCTTCGACCATCGCACCTACACCGCCCGTCCAAACAAGCTGTCGCATTTCCTCACGCTCTACGAGGAGGTCGGCCTGCCGATGCAGCGACATTATCTGGGCGAGCCCTTCGGCTTCTTCCAGACTCATATCGGCGACCTCTCGCGCACCGTGCATCTGTGGAAATATGATAGCCTTGCCGATCGGGAAGAGCGGCGCGACCGCATGGAAGCCGATCCCGAATGGCAGGCCTATCGACGCAAGGTGATCGAGACCGACTACCTTCTCGACATGCGCAACCAGATTCTCAAACCCGTCTCCTTCTTCAATCCCGGAAAGTAAGATGGATCTGATTTTCTCTGCCGAGGGGCGCAGCTGGCCGCTGCGCCTCACCGGCGATGCCGAGCGCACCCGCCGTGCGCTGCTTTCGGTCCTGCCCATGCGCCTGCAACTCCATACGCCCAAGATCGCCGGCAGCCATATTTATTGGCATGCCCCCTTTGTCGAGGATCTGGAGGGGGCAACGCATGTGCTTGCCGCGGCCGCCGGCGCCTTCATCTACTGGCCGGTGCGGCAGTTCCTCGAAATCACCTTCGCGCCGCTCCAAGCGGAAAATGCCGAGATCACCGTTCTCGGCCATCTCGACGCGCCGGTGGAAGGCATTGCCGAGCTTGCCGCGACACTGAAGCGGGACCAGGGCCGCCGCATCCTGGAAGGCACACTTGGCAGATCGGATGGCAGCGCGCCGGGGCCGTTGGCGCCATCGCCGCTGCCGCGGGATATCATCGCCGCGCGCAAGGCACTGTGGGCGGCATGTCCCGCCGACATCAGCCGGGTCACCGCCTCGCGCGCCATCATGCACCCTGCGGGTCCTGTCTTCACCGCCGAGTCGGAAGCGCGGGTGCTGCACGAATTGCTGTGGTGGATACGCGCCGAGCGCGGCAGAAAGGACGAGGTGGTGCTGCGCCAGGTGGCCGCGCTGGCGCTCGACAAGACCGCAACCCGCCTGCGCGACTTCTGCCACATGGAGGAAACGCCGGCCCTGCTTTTCCGGCTCAAGGCGGCGATGGGCGACGGCTGTCCTTTCGATGCCCTGATCGACGAGGCGATCCTGGTTGCCGGGCGGATCGGCGCCTGGCTCGATCTTCTCATCCCGTGGAACGACCTCAACGAGGCCTTCCGCGCCGCGCTTGACGGAAGGAGGGCCGAGTAATGGAAAAGCTGACCATCGGCATTGTCGGTTTTGGCGTGATCGGGCAGCGCTGGACGGCTTGCTTTGCCCATGCTGGTCACGCGGTGCGCGTGTTCGACCCGACGGAGCGGCGCGAGGCCGCTTTCAGCGAGACGCTGCCTGCGCTGATGGCCGATCTCGACGCGTTGAAGGGGGCCTCGTCCACGCCCGGTGCCATCCGTATTTTCCCGACACTCGCCGAGACGCTCGAAGGCGTCGATTTCGTGCAGGAGAACGGCCCGGAAGATCTGCCGCTCAAGCGCCGGCTGCTGGCCGAGATCGAAGGCCATGTCGGTGATGAGGTCGTCATTGCTTCCTCCTCCTCGGCCCTGCTGGTGTCCGACATGCAGGGCGAGTGCCGCCGGCCCGGCCGCATCGTGCTCGGTCATCCTTTCAACCCGGCGCATCTGATGCCCCTGGTCGAGATCGTCGGCGGCAAGGCGACCGATCCGCAAGCCATCGCCCGGGCACGCGCCATCTATGAAGCAATCGGCAAGAAGCCGGTGACGCTCAACCGGGAAGTGACCGGCCATATCGCCCTGCGCCTGATGGGTGCGATGTGGCGCGAGGCAATCGCGCTGGTGCGCGACGGCGTCGCCTCCGTCGAGGACGTGGATCGTGCCTTCATGTATGGGCCGGGCGCGAAATGGACCCTGCAAGGCTCGTTCATTTCCAACAGCCTCAACGCCGATGGCATCGAGGATTTCCTGCGCAAATATGGCCCGACCTATCAGGCGATCTGGGACACGCTGCTCGACGCGAAGCTCGATGATGAGACGATCCGCGCGATCACGGCTTCGACAAATGCGGCGGTGGACGGACGCAGCCAGGACGACCTGAAGGCAGCGCGGGAGGCTGGCCTGGTCGGCATTCTGAAAACGGTGGCCGAACGCGGCGCGCTCTAATCGTCACGGTTCAGGAGAACGGCAATGAACTACCGTACTGCCCTCGTGACCGGTGCCTCGAAGGGCATCGGCGCGGCGATCGTCGAGAGCCTGGTCATGGAAGGATTGACCGTCCATGCGCTGGCGCGCAACCACGACGCACTGCAGGTCCTGCAGGCGCGGCTCGGACCAAGCGTCAAGCCGCTTGTCGCCGATGTACGCGACATCGAAGCGATCGCCTCCGCACTCGGTTCGACGGAAATCGACGTGCTGGTCAACAATGCCGGCGGTCTGGCGACCGTGCGCCCCCTTCATGAGCAAAGCGCTGAAGAGACAGCCGAGGTGGTGGCGCTTAACCTCACCGCGCCGTTGCAGCTCATCCGCCTGTTGCTGCCGGGCATGATCGCACGCAAGCGTGGCCACGTCTTCAACCTGACCAGCACGGCGGCCAGCGCCGTCTTTCCCGGCACGACAGCCTATGGTGCGGCCAAGGCCGGCCTCTCCCAGGCCGGCCGCATCCTGCGCTTCGATCTCGCGGGCACGGGCGTGCGGCTGACCGAGATCGCGCCTGGCCGTGTGGAAACGGACTTCTATCTGAAGGCCTTCGACGGCGACCGCGAAGGCCTGCGCAAACGCATGTACTCCGATCAGCGGCCGCTCGGCCCGGCGGACATTGCCGCGGTGCTTGTCGCCGCGCTGCGGATGCCGGACCATGTCGACATCGCCGAACTGACCGTCGCGCCAAGCGAACAGGCAGCCGGCGGCCAGGTCTATCCGCCCGCGCCGCAGCGGTGAACGCGCGTGGCGTCAGCGACGCCGCTCATCAGCCTTGCCCTGTCAATTTGTCGAGCACCGTCGCGCAAGCTTCCTCCCAGGCTGCCGGCACGCTACGCGCCGAAAGAACTTGCAGGCCCCGCTCGGTGATGCCACCCGGTGTCACCAGCTCTTCGAGCATCTGGTCCATCGGTTCGCTCTTCTCCGCGAGAAGCCGCCCGGCAGCCACGAAGGTCAAGGCCGTCAGCCGGCGGGCGACTGCCGGATCGAGACCTTCGGAACTCGACCAATCGGCCGTCTTGCGGATCAGATCCTGCGCCCAGCCATAGACGGCGGCGCTGACCGTCGCCACTTCGAAGTCCGCTTCGCTGGCGAGAGCGATCGCGGGGCCGAGCCGGTCGAGAACTGCCCGCGCCCGCTCGAGGTCGGGGAAATAGACTGTCGGACTGGCGGCAATCTCGGAGGCGGTGAACGGCATGGCGCGCACGGCGCGCGCGGGCGCGACCTCGAGCCGTGACAGCGGCACGCCGGCGCAAACCGAAACCACAAGCTGCCCCTCGCGCCAGGGCAGGCCCATGACCGTCTCCGGCGCTTGAGCCGGCCGTACGGCGAGAATCACGACATCGGCCCGCTCGACGAGATCGCGATTGCCGGTCGCCAGCCGAAAGCCATGCTGTGCGGCAAGCGCCGCGGCCTTGCCGCGCGGCGACAACAGGATCGTTTCAGGGTCGAGCCCGGAACGCAGGAAGCCAGCCAGCATGGACGCCGCCAGGTGCCCGACGCCAAGTATGCCTATGATCATCGTCGTCTCCCCGGTTGCAACCTGCGGCTTGCCATTCCCGTGAAGTTGGGAAAGAAAGAGGCACCGTAAAGTGTCGACACAGCCTGCAGACAAATCAGATTGGAATCTTCATGACCGAAAGAGCCGAGACCAGCGCCGACAGCGACCCGTCCCTTGCGAACGAGGCCGAAACGCGCCGCAGTGCCGACAGCAGCGAGCGCGCTTACACCACCATCCGCAAGCTTCTGGTCGAGTTCAAGCTGAAGCCTGGCGAACGCATCAACGAGGTCCAGCTTTCGCGCAGCCTCGGCGTGTCGCGCACGCCGATCCGCGAGGCGCTGAACCGGCTCGCTTCCGAGGGCTTCGTTTCGCTCACGCCCAATCGCGGTTTCTTTGTCAGGAGCCTCAGCACCGAGGGTCTGCTCGACCTTTACGAACTGCGCTCCATCATTGAATCCGCGGCTTTCAAGCTGATGTGCGAGCGCGCGGAAGACAGCGAGATCGACCGTTTGCGGCAGTACTGGGAGGCGATCGTCGATGGCTATCGCGACCAGCCGCCGGACATCATCCTGGCCGAGGACGAAGGCTTTCATCTGCTCATCGCCGAACTGTCCGGAAATCCGGAACTTGTCGGCCAGCTCGCCTCCATCAATGCGCGCATCCGCTTCATCCGCCGCATCCAAATCGAACACCCCTCGCATGACAAGGCGCAGATCACCTCTCACTCGGCGATCGTCGAAGCCGCCGTCAAGAGGGATGCCGAGAACGGCGCGAAACTGTTGCGCGAACATATCGAAATGACCGTCTCCGCGACGCAGCAGGCGCTCAAGGACGCCCTGCTCAAGGTTTTCGCGCCCGACAACGGCGCCGACCTGAAGCGCCGGCGACGGGCTCGCGACGCATAATCGATATCTGAGCACAAAATTGAACGCAATAGTGTCGACACTTTCTTGACGACGGTCTCTTTGTCTGCTTCGATGGGTTCCAAGGGAGAGAAGACCGGAACGGCCGCTCCTGTCGTGACCAGTAGCCAAGGGGAACCATCATGAGGAAATTTACCGCCACGCTCCTTCTCGGAGCATCGCTGTTCGCAGGCCCGGCCATGGCTGAGCAGACCACGATTGGTCTCTCCGCTCCGCTCTCTGGCCCGCAGGCCTATTTCGGCACCACATGGCATAACGGCTTCAAGCTCTATATCGACAAGCTGAACGCCGAAGGCGGGGTCAATGGCGTGACCATTGCCTATGAGCAGGAAGACGACAAGGCAGATCCGCGCGAGGGAACGCTCGTGGCGCAGAAGTTCTGTGACAATGCCCAGGTGGTGCTTGGCCTTGTCAACTTCAATTCCGGCGTCGCCCAGTCCACCCTGCCGATCTACGAGGATTGCACGCTGCCGACGATGACCTTCGGCTCCAACCCTTCGCTGACCAAGCAGGGCTACAAGTTCATGGTGCGCCCGGTCGCGAACGATCTGGCGGGCGCGCTGCTGCCGGCTGAATACGCGCTCGGCAAGCTTGGCGCCAAGACGGCCCTGATCGTCAACGACAAGCAGGTGTTCGGGCAGGGAATATCCGAGATCTTCGCCAAGAACTTCCAGGATGGTGGCGGCAAGGTCCTCGACACGATTGCCGTCGCGCCGAGCGACGTGGACTTCGCCGCCGTGCTGGCGCAGATCAAGCCGAAGAAACCCGACGTGATCTATCTCGGTGCCGTCATGCCGCAGCTCGCGCTCTTTGCAAAGCAGATGCATGAGCAAGGCATCACTGCCACGCTGATCGTGCCCGACGGTGGCTACACACCGGACTTCATCAAGCAGGCTGGCGAGCCCAACGTCCAGGGCGCGCTCGTCGCCATCCAGGTGCCGCCGATGGATGCCTCACCGGCGATCGCCGATTTCGCCAAGCTCTACAAGGCCAAGTATGGCGAGGACGCCGGCCCCTACTCGATCTACGGCTATGTGCAGGGACAGATCCTCGAACAGGTGCTCAAGACAACCAAGGGCCTGACGCGCGAGGACATCAACGCGGCGCTGCACGCGGTCAAGGTCAAGACCGCCGTGGGTGAACTGGAATTCGACGACACAGGCGAACTCAAAGTCGCCCCATCCTACCTCTACAAGGTAGAGGGCTCGGCCTTCCAGCTTGTCGGCTCAAAATAGCAGCCGGGCGCGGGAGCCGCCTGCCTTTTGAAGGCGGCTCCTCTTGCCTCCTGACGGCCGCGCCTGACAAGAATGCGATGGCCGGTTCGACCGGTCGATCGGAACTCATTGCACAGGACGCCAGCCCATGCTGGGAAACCTCATTCAGCAGACGGTCAACGCGTTGACCATCGGCTCGATCTACGCGTTGATCGCGCTCGGCTACACCATGGTCTATGGCGTGTTGCGCATGATCAATTTCGCCCATGGCGAGATGTTCATGCTCGGTGCCTATGTCGCCTTTCTGGTCCTCAGCATGCTCGTTGGCGATGTCGGCATGGCGGGCGCGATCGCGCTTACCGTGGCCTTTCTCGTGGCTATCTTCCTGGTGGGCTTCATTGGCGTCGGCATTGAACGCGTCGCCTACAAGCCGTTGAGAAACTCCACCCGGCTTGCGCCAATGCTCTCCTCGCTTGGCGTTTCGCTCTCGCTGGTCACCGGCATACAGATTCTTGCCGGGCCACAGCCGGTCGCCTTTCCGAGCTTCTTCCCCGTCGTCCGTTACGAGGTGATGGGGGGCACAATCACCTCGATGCAGATCGGCATCCTGGTTGCCGCCTTCGTGTTGATGTTCGGCCTCTATTTCCTCGTCAACCGCAGCCGTATCGGCATCATCGTGCGCGCTGTTTCGGAAAGCCGCCCGACCGCACAGCTTCTCGGCATCAACGTCAACGGCGCGATCTCCATGGTGTTCTTCGTCGGCCCGCTGCTCGGCGCGGCGGGCGGCATCCTCTATGCCAGCTATTACGGCATCATGTCGCCGTCCATGGGTGCCGTCATTGGCCTGAAGGCCTTCACCGCGGCGATCCTCGGCGGCATCGGCTCCATTCCCGGCGCCATGCTTGGCGCCTTCATCCTCGCTTTCGTCGAAGTTGGCGGAACCGCCTTGCTGCCCGTCGTCACCCATGGCGTGCTGGGCACTGAATATCGCGACGTGCTCACCTTCGCCATCCTCATACTCGTGCTTCTCGTTCGTCCCGCCGGCATATTGGGCGAGGCCGTGTCCGAGGAAAGCATCGTGTACAAGAGGGAATTCTGATGTCCGTCGCCGAGACCCTCGCTGCCGTCAGGCCGCGTTCAAGCCGGGCCTTGTCGCTCCTTGTCTTTGCCATCGCGATCGCGCTGATCGCGGCGACGCCCTTCCTGCCCAACTACTACATCCGCGTCATCGACAGCCTGCTGATCTACATTCTGCTCGGCATCGGCCTGAACATCGTCATCGGCTATACCGGCTTGCTCGATCTCGGCTTCGTCGCCTTTTATGCGGTCGGCGCATACAGCTACGCACTGCTCGCCAGCCCCCAGCTCGACCTGCATTTGCCCTTCCTGCTCATTCTGCTCGTCGCCGCCTGCCTCGGCGCGATCACGGGCATTTTGCTTGGCATTCCGGTGTTGAGGCTGCGCGGCGACTATCTTGCCATCGTCACACTCGGCTTTGGCGAGATCGTCCGCATCATCATCAACAATCTCGACTGGCTCACCGGCGGGCCGAAGGGCATAGCCCGCCTCGACAAGGCTTCGATCCTCGGCATCCAGATCGCGCGGCCCGTCGATTTCTTCTGGCTCTTGCTTGTTGTCGTGCTGCTGGCCGGACTTGTGGCCTGGCGGCTGGAGCGCTCCATCCTCGGCAAGGCCTGGGCAGCGATCCGTGAAGACCAGGACGCCGCGCGCGGTATCGGCATCAATACGACCAACGCCAAGCTTGCCGCCTTCGCCACCTCCGCGACCATCGGTTCGATCGCGGGAGCAATCTTCGGTGCCTCCCAGCGCTTCGTCAGCCCGGAAAGTTTCACGCTTCAGGAATCCGTGCTGATCGTGCTGATGATCGTGGTCGGCGGCATCGGCAACATTCTCGGCATCGTCGCCGGCGCGGCAATCCTGATCCTGTTGCCGGAGGTGTTGCGCGAATTCGCCGAATGGCGCATCCTGTTCCTCGGGCTGTTGATGATCTTCCTGATCATCGTGCGCCCGGCCGGCATCGTTCCGCGCAGCTTCGGGCCAGACAAGCTCATCCGGAGGCTGATCGGCAAATGACCCTGGCCTTTGACAGACTGCGCAAGGAATATGGCCAGGTCGTCGCCATCGACGACGTGACGGCCTCTTTCGCTCCCGGACTGATCCATGGAGTGATCGGACCCAACGGCGCCGGCAAGTCGACGCTCATCAACATGACCGCCGGCTCCTACACCGTCTCCTCCGGATCGATCGTGCTCGACGGAAAGCGCCTCGACAAGCTCAAGAAATATCAGATCGCCAATTCCGGAGTCGCCCGCACGTACCAGAACATCCGTCTCTTCGACCAGATGACGGCGCTCGAAAACCTCGAGGTCTGCTTTTACCCGACCGATGTCGGCGGCACCTGGAAAGAAGTGCTGTGGCCGCCCTATGCCTCGTCCCGGCGCGACCATCGGCGCGAGAAATGCATGGAGATCCTGCGTTTCTTCGATCTGCAAGGCCATGCCGACGCGGAAGCAGGCAGCCTGCCTTATGGCCGGCAGCGCATGCTGGAAATCGCCCGCGCGCTGGTTTGCAATCCGCGTGTGCTGCTGCTTGACGAGCCCGCCGCCGGGCTGAACCATCACGAGACGGCGGAATTGACCGCCAGGCTCGCCGCCCAGCGCTCGCCCGACCGGATCACCATCATCGTGGAGCACGACATGGATCTGGTCATGGCGCTCTGCGACAACATCATCGTCATGCATCACGGAAAGCTGCTTTTTCAGGGTACACCCGCCGAGGTGCAGGCCAGCACCGACGTCCAACTCGCCTATCTGGGAACCGCCAATGACATCGACGACATCCGAGCCGCTGCTCAGGATCGCCGGGCTCAGCTCGGGATACGGACGCGTCGGCGTTCTTGAAGACATAGACATCGACGTCGATTCGCACGAGATCGTCGTTGTTCTCGGCCCGAATGGCGCCGGCAAGACGACGCTGCTCAACTCCATCTCCGGCGTTGCGCGTCCGACCGCCGGCAGCATCACCTTCGAAGGGCGCGACATCGCCGGCATGCGGCCGGAGCAGGTCGTGCGTCTCGGCATCACCCATTGCCCGGAAGGCCGCCAGATCTTCCAGCGTCTGACGGTGGAAGAAAACCTGGTCGCCGCCCATATCGGCCGCGGCGGCAAGAGCTTTGAAGCGCTACGCGCCGAGGCTTTCGATCTCTTTCCGGTGCTGAAGGAGCGGCGCAATGGCATGGCAAGCCGCATGTCCGGCGGCCAGCAGCAGATGCTTGCGATTGGTCGGGCGCTGATGGCCGAGCCGAAACTTCTGATGCTCGACGAACCGTCCCTCGGCCTTGCCCCGAAGATCGTTCACCAGATCTTCCGCATCATCCTCGACCTGTCGCGCAACGGCATTTCCATCCTGCTTGTCGAGCAGAACGTTCAGCTCGCGCTTGAATGCGGCGATTACGCCTATCTGCTGAACACGGGCAAGGTGAAGCTTCACGCCCCCGCACAGGAAATGGCCGAGCATTCCGCGTTGAGCGAGCACTATCTCGGCGGGGCAAACACGGACGTTCTTCATGTTTGAGGTCGACTGGAAGACGCCGCATCTCTGGCGCAAGACTGCAAATTTGCGTCAGACGGCGCCGGCGCTCCAGGGCGATTTGAAGACCGACGTACTGATCGTCGGCGGGGGCTTCACCGGCATGGCCGCGGCACTCGGCGCGCGCGACAGCGGCGTCGATGTCATCCTCCTCGAAGGCAACGAGATCGGTTCGGCGGCCTCCGGCCGCAACAACGGCCTCGTCATTTCACACCATTCCAAGGCATCACCTTCGGAGTTCGAGGCGGCATACGGAAAGACCATAGGTACCCGCTACAACCGCATGGTGGCGGATGCGGCGGGTGTGGCCTTCGGCCTGATGCAGCGCTTCAACATCGATGCGCACCAGGTGCAGGAAGGCTGGATCCAGCCCGCCCACACCGAGGCGACGCTTGCCCGCACCCGGCAGTTCTACGAGGAATGGAAGGCCTTCGGCGCGAATGTCTCCAGCCTTGACCGCGCCGAAGCCACCGCACGCATCGGCAGTCCCTATCTCGGCGGCTGGATGGTTCACAATTCGGGCCATATCAATCCGTTTGCCATGACCATCGGCCTCGCGGCCGCGCTGGAGCGCGAGGGCGTGACCATCTGCGAGAACTCCCGTGCAACGCGCATCGAGAAGGTGGAGGGCGGCTGGCGCGTCTTTACCGCGTCGGGAAGCATCACCGCACCCGAGGTCGTGCTGGCGACCAACGCACTGACCGGCGACATCTGGCCAGGGCTCAAGAAGACGCTGGTGCCGCTCAAGGTGTTCCAGGCGGCGACCAACCCGCTGCCGCAGGACGTGCGCGCGAAAATCCTGGTCGGCAATCCGGCCGTATCCGACATGCGCAACGACATCCGCTATTTCCACTATGACCGCGACAATCGGCTGGTCAGCGGCGGTACGCATACATTCTGGTTTGACGAAGCCGATCGCGGCCGGACCAAGGTCTCGCGCATGCTGGGCAAGGCATTTCCGGCGTTTGGCGGCGAACCGGAGATGGTGGAATATTGGCACGGGACTTTCGCGGTGGTGCCCGACCGCAGGCCGCGCCTCTATCGCCTGGCTCCCGGCCTTGTGTTTGGTGGCGTCTATTCCGGCCGCGGCGTGGCACTTTCGATGTCGCTTGGCCAGGACATTGGCCGCTGGGCCGCTGGCCGGCGTACGGACGGGCAGATGCCGCTGCCGGTCACCAACATGAAACCGGTCCCGTTCCATCCGATCGCGGTGCAGGTCGCCAACCGCATGCACGCCTGGAACCGCTTCCAGGATCAAGGTTCCTAGAACTCTTGGCCGCTTCAAACCAAAATCCCGTCGGCTTTTGTGGCTGCGGGTTTTGTCTTTGGTTTGGGGAGAGGTTTTGTTTTTGTCTTTGCCCGGCGGCGTCGGCTAAGGCGTCCTTGCGGGCCCGTGATCCGGAGCAAATCGATGGCCACCGTCAGCCAGATACAAGAACAGCCCGGGCTGGGCCGGGCTGTTCTTGTATTTGGTTGCGGGGACAGGATTTGAACCTGTGACCTTCAGGTTATGAGCCTGACGAGCTACCGGGCTGCTCCACCCCGCGTCAACCGTTGCAGCGATCGCTGCCTGGAAAGCCAGTCGCCAAATGAAAGGGCCGCTTACGCGGCCCGGGATCCCGTTGGCGGGCCTGTTCGCAGAGAGAAGATTTCTCCCCATCCAGGATCATTTTGATTCTGGATGTGAGTTTAACGTGCGTTTGGCAGACCTGGCAGCGACCTACTCTCCCGCGTCTTGAGACGAAGTACCATCAGCGCTGGAGCGTTTCACGGCCGAGTTCGGAATGGGATCGGGTGCAGCCGCTCCGCCATAACCACCAGGTCGGCAAAACGCACGTTATTCGAGAAGCTGGGTTAGGGATCAGGCAATAGGGGCTAGTGAGTAGGAAGTACCGGCTCACTATCCGTTTTGTGCCATTTTCCTGTCTTTCCGTGCCAAGGCGACGTTGTTTGCAGACTGCTTCGGGCGATGCCCGCAAGCGCGACTGCGCGTCGCCGGTCGTCCGGCGCCCTCGCGGAGCATAGGCCCGTAAGGGCCGCTCATGCGTGAGCGCTGGCCAAGACCATCGTATTCACGATGGGCATAAGGAATGAGAACGATCAAGCCGATCGAACTATTAGTACCGGTAAGCTTCAAGCGTTGCCGCTCTTCCACACCCGGCCTATCAACGTGGTCGTCTTCCACGGTTCTCAGGGAATACTCGTTTTAAGGTGGGTTTCCCGCTTAGATGCCTTCAGCGGTTATCCCGTCCGGATATAGCTACCCTGCTATGCGGCTGGCGCCACAACAGGTCCACCAGAGATCCGTCCATCCCGGTCCTCTCGTACTAGGGACAGATCCTTTCAATATTCCTACACCCACGGCAGATAGGGACCGAACTGTCTCACGACGTTCTGAACCCAACTCACGTACCGCTTTAAATGGCGAACAGCCATACCCTTGGGACCTGCTCCAGCCCCAGGATGCGATGAGTCGACATCGAGGTGCCAAACAACCCCGTCGATATGGACTCTTGGGGGTCATCAGCCTGTTATCCCCGGCGTACCTTTTATCCGTTGAGCGATGGCCCTTCCACGCGGGACCACCGGATCACTATGACCGACTTTCGTCTCTGCTCGACTTGTCAGTCTCGCAGTCAGGCAGGCTTATGCCATTGCACTCAGCGAACGATTTCCGACCGTTCTGAGCCCACCATCGCGCGCCTCCGTTACTCTTTAGGAGGCGACCGCCCCAGTCAAACTACCCACCATACATTGTCCCGGACCCGGATAACGGGCCGCGGTTAGACATCCATAGTAATAAGGGTGGTATTTCAAGGGTGGCTCCACCTGAGCTGGCGCCCAGGTTTCAAAGCCTACCACCTATCCTACACATGCCACTACGAATGCCAATGTAAAGCTATAGTAAAGGTGCACGGGGTCTTTCCGTCTAACCGCAGGAACCCCGCATCTTCACGGGGAATTCAATTTCACTGAGTCTATGCTGGAGACAGCGGGGAAGTCGTTACGCCATTCGTGCAGGTCGGAACTTACCCGACAAGGAATTTCGCTACCTTAGGACCGTTATAGTTACGGCCGCCGTTTACTGGGGCTTCGATTCAGAGCTTGCACCCCTCCTCTTAACCTTCCAGCACCGGGCAGGCGTCAGACCCTATACGTCGTCTTGCGACTTCGCAGAGCCCTGTGTTTTTGATAAACAGTCGCTACCCCCTGGTCTGTGCCACCCTCCTCTACTTGCGTAGAAAAGGGTCACGCTTC
>NZ_JALJRL010000008.1:120000-125000 GCF_024519675.1 Mesorhizobium sp. Mes31
ATCGTCATAGAGCGCTTCCAGCTCGGACTCCGCCTTGGGATGGAAGACAATCCGATACTCCATCCCCTACCTGGCTTTCGCCTGCTTCGCACGATGACGCGCCTCCAGTCGGGAAAAGACCGTTTCGGCCGGGATACCTTTGGTTGGATCCCGCTGCAGTTCGGTCAGGCGCGCCGGCATTTCCTCGCGCAGCCATTTCTCCCGCTCCGCCTCGAAATCCTCGAGCATGCGAAGGCCCGCGCGGACAACCTCGCTGGCATTGTTGTAGCGGCCTGATTCGAGCTGCTTGCGGATGAAATTCTCGTAGTGGTCATTCAAAGCGTAATTCGGCATGGCAACCTCCTGGCGGGATTATGGGATCGCACAACGCGAATGGCAATAGATGTCAACTGTTAGCAGTCTCCGCTGATTCGGGCCGCGCTTCAGTTTTGCCGCTTTGCCGCGATTCTCCCCAGGAGAATCGCTTGTCGCGCGATTCGACATAACCGCAATTGTCACATCAGCCACGAAGACGCCGGCGCGATCGAGGTCGACGCGCGAGTCAATACCGCGGTCGCTTTTGGTGGCGGCCGCGCGCGAGACGATGGGCGAAAAAAGCCGGCTGAGGAAAAGCCCAACCGGCTAAATTCGTTCGCATTGCGGGCCGGTCTTTATGGCTGCGCCTTCAGCCTGGGCCTGCAGGACGAGGAGTTGTTTGCGAGCTGTTTGTCCCAGCATCGGCATCGCCAGGCAACGGGTTCGTGGATGGGCTCTGTTCCGCGCCTTCGTTTTTGTCTGCTTAGTTTCGTCGGGTGTCGCAAACCAAAGAGCCGGTCGGCTTTTGTGGCTGCGGGTTTTGTCTTTGGTTTGGGGAGAGGTTTTGTTTTTGTCTTTGCCCGGCGGCGTCGGCTAAGGCGTCCTTGCGGGCCCGTGATCCGGAGCAAATCGATGGCCACCGTCAGCCAGATACAAGAACAGCCCGGGCTGGGCCGGGCTGTTCTTGTATTTGGTTGCGGGGACAGGATTTGAACCTGTGACCTTCAGGTTATGAGCCTGACGAGCTACCGGGCTGCTCCACCCCGCGTCAACCGTTGCAGCGATCGCTGCCTGGAAAGCCAGTCGCCAAATGAAAGGGCCGCTTACGCGGCCCGGGATCCCGTTGGCGGGCCTGTTCGCAGAGAGAAGATTTCTCCCCATCCAGGATCATTTTGATTCTGGATGTGAGTTTAACGTGCGTTTGGCAGACCTGGCAGCGACCTACTCTCCCGCGTCTTGAGACGAAGTACCATCAGCGCTGGAGCGTTTCACGGCCGAGTTCGGAATGGGATCGGGTGCAGCCGCTCCGCCATAACCACCAGGTCGGCAAAACGCACGTTATTCGAGAAGCTGGGTTAGGGATCAGGCAATAGGGGCTAGTGAGTAGGAAGTACCGGCTCACTATCCGTTTTGTGCCATTTTCCTGTCTTTCCGTGCCAAGGCGACGTTGTTTGCAGACTGCTTCGGGCGATGCCCGCAAGCGCGACTGCGCGTCGCCGGTCGTCCGGCGCCCTCGCGGAGCATAGGCCCGTAAGGGCCGCTCATGCGTGAGCGCTGGCCAAGACCATCGTATTCACGATGGGCATAAGGAATGAGAACGATCAAGCCGATCGAACTATTAGTACCGGTAAGCTTCAAGCGTTGCCGCTCTTCCACACCCGGCCTATCAACGTGGTCGTCTTCCACGGTTCTCAGGGAATACTCGTTTTAAGGTGGGTTTCCCGCTTAGATGCCTTCAGCGGTTATCCCGTCCGGATATAGCTACCCTGCTATGCGGCTGGCGCCACAACAGGTCCACCAGAGATCCGTCCATCCCGGTCCTCTCGTACTAGGGACAGATCCTTTCAATATTCCTACACCCACGGCAGATAGGGACCGAACTGTCTCACGACGTTCTGAACCCAACTCACGTACCGCTTTAAATGGCGAACAGCCATACCCTTGGGACCTGCTCCAGCCCCAGGATGCGATGAGTCGACATCGAGGTGCCAAACAACCCCGTCGATATGGACTCTTGGGGGTCATCAGCCTGTTATCCCCGGCGTACCTTTTATCCGTTGAGCGATGGCCCTTCCACGCGGGACCACCGGATCACTATGACCGACTTTCGTCTCTGCTCGACTTGTCAGTCTCGCAGTCAGGCAGGCTTATGCCATTGCACTCAGCGAACGATTTCCGACCGTTCTGAGCCCACCATCGCGCGCCTCCGTTACTCTTTAGGAGGCGACCGCCCCAGTCAAACTACCCACCATACATTGTCCCGGACCCGGATAACGGGCCGCGGTTAGACATCCATAGTAATAAGGGTGGTATTTCAAGGGTGGCTCCACCTGAGCTGGCGCCCAGGTTTCAAAGCCTACCACCTATCCTACACATGCCACTACGAATGCCAATGTAAAGCTATAGTAAAGGTGCACGGGGTCTTTCCGTCTAACCGCAGGAACCCCGCATCTTCACGGGGAATTCAATTTCACTGAGTCTATGCTGGAGACAGCGGGGAAGTCGTTACGCCATTCGTGCAGGTCGGAACTTACCCGACAAGGAATTTCGCTACCTTAGGACCGTTATAGTTACGGCCGCCGTTTACTGGGGCTTCGATTCAGAGCTTGCACCCCTCCTCTTAACCTTCCAGCACCGGGCAGGCGTCAGACCCTATACGTCGTCTTGCGACTTCGCAGAGCCCTGTGTTTTTGATAAACAGTCGCTACCCCCTGGTCTGTGCCACCCTCCTCTACTTGCGTAGAAAAGGGTCACGCTTCTTCCGAAGTTACGCGTGCAATTTGCCGAGTTCCTTCAGCATAGTTCTCTCAAGCGCCTTGGTATACTCTACCAGACCACCAGTGTCGGTTTCGGGTACGGTTTATAAGGAGGAGCTATTTCCTGGAACCACGCAGCAGCCCGTTCAATCCGATAAGATTGGACTACCTCAATGATCCGTCACTACCTCCAAGCCCACGAATATTAACGTGGTTCCCATCGACTACGCGTTTCCGCCTCGTCTTAGGGGCCGGCTAACCCTGCTCAGATTAGCTTTAAGCAGGAACCCTTGGTCTTTCGGCGGGGGAGTCTCTCACTCCCCTTACGTTACTCATGTCAGCATTCGCACTTCTGATACCTCCACCACCCCTCACGGGTATGGCTTCATCAGCTTACAGAACGCTCCGCTACCGCTTGGCCCTTGCGGACCAAACCCTAAGCTTCGGTGTATGGCTTTAGCCCCGTTACATTTTCGGCGCAAAGACCCTTATTTAGACCAGTGAGCTGTTACGCTTTCTTTAAATGATGGCTGCTTCTAAGCCAACATCCTGGTTGTTTTGGGATCCTCACATCCTTTCCCACTTAGCCATAACTTGGGGACCTTAGCTGTAGGTCAGGGTTGTTTCCCTTTTCACGACGGACGTTAGCACCCGCCGTGTGTCTGCCGACTAGTACTCCCAGGTATTCGGAGTTTGGTTAGGTTTGGTAATCCGGTGAGGACCCCTAGCCCATCCAGTGCTCTACCCCCTGGGGTATTCGGTCGACGCTCTACCTAAATAGATTTCGCGGAGAACCAGCTATTTCCGAGTTTGATTGGCCTTTCACCCCTAGCCACAAGTCATCCCGAACTATTGCAACAGTTATGGGTTCGGTCCTCCAGTAAGTGTTACCTTACCTTCAACCTGCTCATGGCTAGATCACTCGGTTTCGGGTCTAATGCGACGAACTGAACGCCCTGTTCAGACTCGCTTTCGCTGCGCCTACACCTAGCGGTTTAAGCTTGCTCGTCACACTAAGTCGCTGACCCATTATACAAAAGGTACGTGGTCACCCAGGACGAACCTTGGGCTTCCACTGTTTGTAGGCAATCGGTTTCAGGTACTCTTTCACTCCCCTTGTCGGGGTGCTTTTCACCTTTCCCTCACGGTACTAGTTCGCTATCGGTCATGCACGAGTACTTAGGCTTGGAGGGTGGTCCCCCCAATTTCAGACAGGATTTCACGTGTCCCGCCTTACTCGAGGACGATGATTTGCATTACGCGTACGGGGCTGTCACCCACTATGGCCCTACTTTCCAGAAGGTTCCGCTTGTCTCATCATCGCCACTGGCCTGGTCCGGGTTCGCTCGCCACTACTTCCGGAGTCTCGGTTGATGTCCTTTCCTACGGGTACTTAGATGTTTCAGTTCCCCGCGTTCGCCACTTTACCCCTATGTATTCAGGGTAAGTTACCTATTATCGATACTTGGAAACCACAGCAGCAATAGCGCGATCTCAAAGAGATCGTCGCCTCACACTCAATCCTTTTGGGATTTCGCATCGGCTGCCCTGCTGCTCTGATTTTCCAAGTACCTTAGGTGGGTTTCCCCATTCGGAAATCTACGGATCAAAGGGTATTCGCACCTCCCCGTAGCTTATCGCAGCGTATCACGTCCTTCATCGCCTGTGCATGCCAAGGCATCCACCAATTGCCCTTAAGACACTTGATCGTTCTCATTGCCAATGCCCACCCGCGCGATCTCGAAGAGATCGTCGCTTCAGCCAAACCCTTGCGGGATTGGCGTCCGCGCGATCCCAAAGGGATCGTCGCATAAGCGCAATCCTGTGCGGGATTGGCGCTTGATGTCATTGGCACAAAAAGACCAGCTTCTCGAGATCGGTTCGAGGGCGCGGTTAGGCAAACCCATCATATGCGGGAGATTGAGCGTCTCCCGCGACAAATCATGAACCTTGCGATCCATGAAGTTCGAACAAATCTTCTCTTTACGATGTCAAACAGAACAGGCGGAGAGCAAGAGGCTCACCGCAAACCTTTATACGAACGACTTTTGACCGGCAGCCTCATCTCTACTCGACACCAAGGCGACAATCCTGCGGATTGCGCGCTCGCCAAACCGCAACGTGGCGGCTGAGCGCGACAATCCTGCGGATTGCGCGAGTGGTGGAGCCGGACGGGATCGAACCGACGACATCCTGCTTGCAAAGCAGGCGCTCTCCCAGCTGAGCTAC
>NZ_JALJRL010000008.1:127417-282625 GCF_024519675.1 Mesorhizobium sp. Mes31
GCCGCCCTCGTTGGTGAGGCGTATATAGTCGCCACCAACAAGAACTGTCAACAGCTCATTCGAAGTTTTTGAACTTTTTGCGACAGAAATTTCGGGCTCACTTTGTTGGTAGCCGACTGCCCCAACGGAACGCGGACAACACGGGTGGGCGGCCACGAAGGAGCCCTATTGCCGCCGCATTGCCGTTCGACACCAAGGCCAATGAAAAGGGCGTGGCGCCAACCGCGCAGTGCCCTTTCAAGAGCCTTATATGGAAGTGCGCGATAAGCTCTGCAGACAGGGTGCACCGCCTCTCTTTGTAGAGGGCTCTATAAGAGAAGTGCGCGAGGGGGAAACGACCGGGGCCTGGGGCTTCGTTGACTTCACCTGCCGTGACAGGCAAATGTCATGGCCACAACAAAAGCGACAAGCCGTTCCGCCCGGGGAAGAAGCAGCCCTTCTGGATGCCAGACACGGAAGATGTCATAGCCGAACTCGGCAACGAGCCGCCGCTTATCGCGGACGGCCGCAGCGGCCCGCCCGATCGGCGTGAGGTTTCCGCACGCTGGCTGTCGGGAACCTTTCTCACCGGCGTGACCTCGAGCGTGCTGATGGGCGTTGCGCTGTTCGCCGCCCTCGACGGGCGCCAGCAGCTGGCGACCCCGCCCGAAATTGCCGAACTGATCGGCCTGGCCAGCAATGGCGATTCCGGCGAGGTGGCCAAGACGACAAGGCTGGTGGCGCCGCGTCAGATCGCCAAGGCCAAGGACCGCCGCCGCATGGAAGTGTCGATGGTCACCAAGGTCGGCGACCGTGACGTCATCCACACCATGCCTTTCGTGCAGATCAAGATGGCGCTCGCCGCCGGCCACACCACCAACCGCGCCTACCCGCCTTTCGACCCCATGCAGGTGTTCGGCGACGACAGCGACGACGGTGCGGCGCAGCCGGCGGCGGCCTCCGCCGCTTCCGGCCAGATCTACGGCGCCAAGGTCGAAAGCGAGATGAGCCTGAAGACCGTCGACTTTCCGATCGAGACGGCTTCCTTCGACGAAAAGAGCGACCTGTCCGCCGATGAGGTGGAAAAGGTGGTGCGTGAAGCGGGCACCGACCTCAGCGACGGCGCCGTCCAGGTTGCTTCGCTCCATTATGTCGATCCGCAGCGATTTGGCGAAGCCTTTGCCGAGAGCATGGCCGGGTCCTACGACGTCAAGATCGTGCCGGAAAACGTCTCGGTGGCGCCGCGCGCCGCCGCCGACGACCAGGCGCCGGCGTTCGCCGAGGAAATCATCCCCTTCACCAAGGATCTCGACATCACCGAGGCCTTTGCTGATTCGGGCTATACGGGAGACGACGCCACCGGCATGGCCGAGGCGATCACCAAGCTGCTCAACGCGACGGCGCTCAAGGCCGGAACCGTACTTCGTGTCGGTCTCGAGGTGCGTGGCGATGCCGCCAAGGTCGTCCGCACCAGCGTCTACGACAGGACCCAGCACATCGTCACCATCGCGCTCGACGATCGCGGTCAGTATGTGCCGGCGCAGGAGCCGGATCCGAACCCCGAATTGCTGACGGCGTTCGATGATTCGTCGGCACCGGTGGTGGTGCGCGGCAACCTGCCCAACATCTATGACGGCATCTACCGCACCGCCTATTCCTACGGCATGTCGAAGAAGATGACACAACGGCTGATCAAGCTGCTGGCATCAGACGTCGACTTTCAGTCCCGCCTCAACCCCTCCGACCGCCTCGAAGTGCTGTTCTCGCAACCCGATGGCGACGACCAGACCTCGGACAGTTCCGAACTTCTTTACGTCTCGGCGACATTCGGCGGCACGACACGCAACTTCTATCGCTTCCAGATGCAGGACGGCAGCACCGACTATTTCGACGAGGACGGCTCGAGCGCCGAGCAGTTCCTGCTGCGCAACCCGCTGCCCAACGGCAGATTTACCTCCGGGTTTGGTGCCCGCAAGCATCCAATCCTCGGCTATGTCCGCATGCACACAGGCACCGATTGGGCCGCTCCCATCGGATCGCCGATCATCGCCGCCGGCAACGGCGTCGTTGAGAAGGCGGGCTGGGCCGGCGGCTATGGCAAGCAGATCATCCTGCGCCATGCCAACGGCTACGAGACGTCGTACAACCACCAGAGCGCTTTTGCCAAAGGCATCGAACCCGGCGTTCATGTCCGCCAGGGCCAGGTCATCGGTTATCTCGGCCAGACCGGTCTCTCCACCGGTCCGCACCTCCATTACGAGCTGATCGTCAACGGCACCAAGGTCGATTCGATGCGCGTCCGGCTGCCGGTTGGCAAGGTGCTGAAAGGCGATGACCTCGTCGCCTTCAAGCGCGAGCGCGAGCGCATCGACGACCTGCTGAAGCAGGAAGACAGCGATTCGCTGAAAGTCGCGAGCGCCAAGATCGACGGCTGATTCGTTGAAGTTCAGCCTTGGGGATCTTCGGCACGCCGCGACCATGGCAGCCGCTCGCCGGAAATGGTCGTCCACGCGATGACAGCCGAAAGCAGGCAAAGCAGCGCTGTCACCGACGAGACAGCGGAAAACGCAGCATCGCTGGCGGCGAGCCTTGCCGCATCGAGTGCCGGCGCAAGTCCGGCCGGTGCCGGTTCGCCGAAGCCAGGTACGCCGGGCACCGCATTCCCATCCAGTGCATTCGTGTAGACCCAGGCGGCAAGCGACCCCATCGCCGCCACCGCGATCAGGCCGCCGATGCGCGAAACGGCATTGTTTATGCCTGAGGCAGCGCCCGTATCCTTGTCTTCCACTGCCGTCATGATCGCGGTCGACAGCGGCGACACCACCAGCGCCATGCCGAGCCCCATCAGCGCCATCAGCGGAAATGTCCCCGCCCAGAAATTGTGGATGCCGGCATGGGTAAGCAACGCAAGTCCGGCGAAGGCGAGAGCCACGACCAGACTGCCGCAGGCAATCGGAAAACGCGGCCCGATCCGATCCGACAGCTGGCCGACCGGTCCCGACAGGAGCGCGATCGATGCCGACAAGGGCAGGAAGATGAAGCCGACCTCGGCCGTGCTCAATCCCCAACCGGCGATCAGCAGCATCGGCAGATAGAAAAGATTGGCCGACAGCGCGAAATAGAGGAAGAACGTTGCGACATTGGCGCCGGCGAAAGCGCCGATGCGAAACAGCGACAGATCGATCATCGGCTCGCGCTGCCGACGCTCGAAGAAGATGAAGACAGCCAGCAATACGGCGCCGGCGGCAATGCTTGGTCCCGACATATGACCCTCGCCGCTGGCGCTCATCGAGGTCAGCCCGTAGGCGAGCGCGCCGAAGGCCAATGTCGCAAGCGCCGCACCGCCGAGATCCAGACTGCGTTTGGCCGTCGGCGCATCGGCCGGGATCTTGGCCAGCAGAAGATAGATCGAGATGAGGCCGAGCGGCAGGTTGATGGCGAAGATCGCCCGCCAGATGCCGTCGCCGAAAGCCGAGAGCACAAGGCCGCCGAGCACCGGGCCAAGCGCCGTGGTCAGCGCCGAAGCCGCCGCCCAGATGCCTATCGCGCGGCCGCGTTCTTTCTTCGGGTAGGCCTTGGCGATGATGGCGAGGCTGCCCGGCACCATGATCGCGGCACCAATGCCCTGGATGGCGCGAAACGCGATCAGCACAGCCGCATTCGGCGCCAAGGCACAGGCAAGCGAGGCAACAATGAACAGCGCAATGCCTGCCACAAAGGCGCGGCGCAACCCGAATCGATCGCCGGCGGCGCCGCCGGCAAGGATCAGCGCCGAGAGCGTCAACGCATAGGCATTGGAAATCCATTGCGCCTCGGCAAGGCTGGCGCCGAGGTTGACACGGATCGCCGGCATGGCGATGGCCAGGATCGAACCGTCGATGAAGCCAAGTGCCGAGGCCAGGATCGCCGCGATCAACACAAATCGCCGCCGCGATTGCGGACAGAACGTACCGTTCGTGGCCGGGCTGGCCAGCGGGACCGTGGCGACTTCGCTTGGGGAATGCATGGAACCTTGCTTAGACCTCCAGCGCGCCGGCAACAACCGGCCAGTGGCTCGCAGTCATTGAAACCAGTCTCACCCTCAGACCAGCGGTCTTGCCAGGGTGGCACCTCTCCGGGTGCAAACGGCGGCAGTCATGCTAAGTTTCCGGGGAGCTGCTGGCGGGGAGAAATCGATGAAGCGTCCACTCGAACCATCGGCGGAGGGACGCGGCCGCATCGTCGGCATCACCGACGGGGTGTTCGCCATCGCGCTCACCCTGATCGTGCTCGAGATCCGGGTCCCGGCGCACGAGCCGATCCATTCGGAACGCGATCTGCTTGCCGCGATCGCAGCACTCGCGCCACGCTTCCTGACCTATGCCTTGAGTTTCCTGACGCTGACGATCTTCTGGTTCGGCCAGCAGGCGCAGCATGGGTTGATCGCCAAATCCGACAGACGGCTTGCCACGCTGAATCTCTGCTTTCTCGCCTTCATCGCCCTGCTGCCGTTCTCGACCGACCTGTTGGCCGACTTCCTCGAATTAAGGACCGCGGTGCTCGTCTACTGGCTCAATCTGCTGATGCTCGGCGTCACGCTGTTCGCCAGCTGGCGTTATGCGGAGCAAAGCGGCTTTCTGGCGGAAGATGTCGATGCGGAGACGCGACACACGGTCTACCTGCGTATCGTCAAGGCGCAGATCCTGTGGGCGATCGGGGCCGCACTCTGCCTGATCACCCCGTTGCTCAGCGTCGGCTTCATTCTGGTGGTGCAGCTGATCTACGCGGCCACGCCAAGCGCGAAGTGGGTGCGCAGGATCATCGGCTGAGGCGCAGCGGAGGCCGCTGGCTCTTCAATCGACAAACTCAACGGTGACACCCGGCGAGACGAGCTTGGCGAGTTCTCGCGCATCCCAGTTGGTCAGGCGCACGCAGCCATGGCTTTCGGTCTTGCCGATCTTCGACGGGTCCGGTGTGCCATGGATGCCATAGGTCGGCTTGTCGAGCGCGATCCACACCGATCCGACCGGGCCGTTGGGACCCGGCGGAATGGTCAGGATCTTGTCGTTCTGACCCTGCTTGAAATTGATGTTGGGGTTGTAGGTGTAGTTCGGATCGAGCGCGACGCGCGACACCGTGTGCGTACCGGACGGTGACGGCGTATCCGAAGAGCCGATGGTCGCGGGATAGGCCGCGACCAGCTTGCCCCCCGCGTCATAGGCGAAAACCTCTTTCTTGCCCTTGTCGGCGACGATGCGGGCGACCGGCGTCGAGACCAGCCGGCCAAAATTGGCCACCTTGATGATCGTGCCCGGGCGATTGAAGTTGGCGTCCGGGTTGAGCGCCTTGAGATAATTCTCGTCCATGTGGAAGCGCTCGGCGAGCGCTTCGGTCACCGAAATGTAGCCCATGCGGTCGAGCTGCGCCTTCTGGCTGTAGTCTTCCGGGATCGAGGCGACATAGGGGCCGGCCGCATCTTCCGGTGTGATGGTGTAGTTGGCGAAGGCATCGCCGCCGGATTGTGCAAGGGCCGTCTGGATTCCGACCGCATCGGTCGATCGCAGATTGCTGCCCGTGATTTCGTTGTAGGCGGCGAGCGCCTTGTCGACATTCGAACCGAACCGCCCATCGATGACGCCAGGTGAAGCGCCGCCCCGGTCGAGCAGCACCTGAAGCGCGGCGACATCCTGGCGCGCTCCCAGCGAAAGCGACGGCTCGACAGTGGTCTTGTCGCCGGCCTTTGGTGGCAGTGCCGCCTGATCGGCAGGCGCTGCCTGTTCGGCGGGCGCTGCCGGCTGGACAGGTTCTATCGATGCCTCGTCGAGCGGCTGACGCTTGATGGTGCGCGGCTCTGCCGGCTGTGGTGCCTCGGGATAATTGTTGTCGTAGCTGCCGTCGTCCTGGGGCGCCGGCGGGTAGGCTTCCACCGAATTGTCACTATTGGGATCGTATTCGTCGGCCGGCGGCGGGATGACCCGGCCTTCCTCTTGCAACTGCTTGCGGCGGAGCCGCGCCATATCTTCCGGATCGTCGAGATAGTAGCGGTCGTCTTCGGCGGGGACGCGACCAAGCTCGCGCAGCCTTGTCTCACGACGTAGCGCGCGACGGTCGAGCCGTGTCTGCGGCGGCTGGATGGCGATCACCTTGCCGGTATCGGCATCGACAATGACGCGGTTGCCCCTGGCGTCGTAATAGATGTCCAGATTGCCGTCCTGGGCGACAAGGATGCCGCTGGCAGCAGCAGTGCGAACAGCCCGTGGCGAGGTATCGTCGGTCGGCGCGGCCATTGCACTTGAAGAAAGTATCCCGGCGGCGAGCGCCGAGAGGGTGAAGATCGTCCGCAACATGGTGGCCAAACTCTCCGGTCCGTAATTGCCGCCGCCCGGCAGTGTCCCTGTGAGGCGAACCCTTCGCCAACAAACCAGTTACCCAACATATGGTTCCAACATGAACCGGGCATGAAGATGGCGGTTTTCCGGCGCCTCGATGAATGTCAGCTAGCGTGCGGCAAGCCCCAGTTCCTTGCACGCCTGCTTCGTCAGCTTGAGGACAACCAGGCGATGGCTCTCGCGCAGATAGTCCTTCAGCGCAGCATCATCCACACTCTGGCTTGTCCGACGCTGGATCCATGTCATGCCGCGCGAGGCAAGATAGGGCGCCGGCCGCAGTCCCGGTAGCTCCTTGAGCACGTCATAGGCAATGTCGGAGCATTTGAAGGTGACGAAGAGCTGCTGGCCTTGATCCCAGCCGCCGATCGCAAAGACCTTGGCCCCGACCTTCCAGACATGGGCACCGCCCCATTGGACGACATGGGTCGTTGAAGGCAGCGAGGCACAGAAGCTGTTGTACTCGTCCAGCGTCATCCCTGCCCTCGCCATTCATATGAAAACGCCGCGCATCCAGAATGGATGCGCGGCGTCGTATCAGGCTGCTGCCTCGGCCGCGACTATCGTCGGCTTCGAGCGGAAGTTCAGCCGGTCGGAGCCGGCCGTCACCTTGACGGTCGAGCCGTCGAGGATGTCGCCAAGCAGGATCTTCTCCGCCAGCGGATCCTGCAGTTCCTTCTGCATCACCCGCTTCAATGGCCGCGCGCCATAGGCCGGGTCGTAACCCTTGGCCGCCAGCCAGTCGATCGCCTCCTGGTCGAGGTCGAGCGTGATCTTGCGGTCGACAAGCAGGTTTTCCAGCCGCTTGAGCTGGATCTCGACGATGCGGCCCATATCCTGCCGGCGCAGCCTGTGGAACAGGATCACCTCGTCGATGCGGTTGAGGAACTCCGGCCGGAACGAAACCTTGACGACGTTCATCACCTCGTCGCGAACCTGGTCGACATCCTGGTCCTCGCCAAGATTGACCAGATATTCGGCGCCGAGATTCGACGTCATGATGATCAGCGTGTTGCGGAAATCGACGGTACGGCCCTGCCCGTCGGTCAGGCGACCGTCATCGAGCACTTGCAGCAGCACGTTGAACACGTCCGGATGCGCCTTCTCGATCTCGTCGAAGAGCACGACCTGATAGGGCCGGCGCCGCACGGCTTCGGTCAGCGCGCCGCCTTCCTCGTAACCGACATAGCCGGGAGGCGCGCCGATCAGCCGCGAGACCGAGTGCTTCTCCATGAACTCCGACATGTCGATGCGCACCATGGCGCTCTCGTCGTCGAACAGGAAGCTGGCCAAGGCCTTGGTCAGTTCGGTCTTGCCGACGCCCGTCGGTCCGAGGAACATGAACGAGCCGATCGGCCGGTTCGGATCCTGCAGGCCGGCCCGCGCCCGGCGCACGGCTTTCGAGACGGCTTGCACCGCCTCGCCCTGGCCGACGACGCGCTTGCCGATCTCGTCTTCCATGCGCAACAACTTGTCGCGCTCGCCCTGCAGCATCTTGTCGACCGGAATACCGGTCCAGCGCGAGACGATATGGGCGACGTGGTCGGGGGTGACCACCTCTTCGACCATGCCGACCTTGCCGTCCTGGGCTTCGGCGTCCTTGAGCTTCTTTTCCAGCTCCGGGATCTTGCCATAGGCAAGCTCGCCAGCGCGCTGGAATTCACCCTTGCGCTGGGCAATGGCGAGGTCGTTGCGAGCCTCGTCGAGCTGCTTCTTGAGGTCAGCCGCCAGCCCGAGCTTCTGCTTCTCCGCCTGCCATTTCGCGGTGATCTCGGTCGATTCCTCCTCGAGGCCGACGAGTTCCTTTTCCAGGCGGGCGAGCCGGTCCTTCGACGCGTCATCCGTCTCGACCTTCAGCGCCTCGCGTTCGATCTTGAGCTGCATGATGCGGCGATCGATTTCGTCCAGCGCCTCGGGCTTGGAATCGACCTGCATGCGCAGCCGCGAGGCGGCTTCGTCGACCAGGTCGATCGCCTTGTCCGGCAGGAAGCGGTCGGCAATGTAGCGGTTGGACAGCGTCGCCGCCGCCACCAGCGCCGAATCGGAGATGCGCACCTTGTGGTGCTGCTCATATTTCTCCTTCAGGCCGCGCAGGATCGAGACAGTGTCTTCCACCGACGGCTCGTCGACGAACACGGGCTGGAAACGGCGGGCAAGAGCGGGATCCTTCTCGACATGCTTGCGATACTCATCCAGCGTGGTCGCGCCGACGCAATGCAGTTCACCGCGCGCCAGCGCCGGCTTCAAGAGGTTCGACGCATCCATGGCGCCATCCGCCTTGCCGGCACCGACTAGCGTGTGCATCTCGTCGATGAACAGGATGATCCCGCCAGCGGCAGAGGTGACTTCCGAAAGCACGGCCTTCAGCCGCTCCTCGAACTCGCCGCGATACTTGGCGCCCGCGATCAATGAGCCCATGTCGAGCGCCATCAACTGCTTGTCCTTGAGCGATTCCGGCACGTCGCCGTTGACGATGCGCAGCGCCAGGCCTTCGGCGATCGCCGTCTTGCCGACGCCCGGCTCGCCGATCAGCACCGGATTGTTCTTGGTGCGGCGCGACAGCACCTGGATGGTGCGGCGGATCTCGTCGTCACGGCCTATGACCGGATCGAGCTTGCCGGCACGGGCATCGGCGGTCAGGTCGCGCGCATATTTCTTCAGCGCGTCATAGCCCTGCTCGGCACTCGCCGAATCGGCGGTGCGGCCCTTGCGGAGGTCATTGATGACCTGGTTCAACGCCTGCGCGGTGACGCCGGCCTTGGCCAGGATCTCGGCGGTCTTGGCCGATTTCTCCATGGCGAGCGCCTGCAGCAGCCGCTCGACCGTGACAAAGCTGTCGCCGGCTTTCTTGGCCAGTTCCTCCGCCGTCGAAAACACCTTGGCCAGCGGCTGTGCCAGATAGAGCTGGCCATTGCCGCCTTCGACCTTCGGCATCGCCTCGAGTGCCGCCTCGACGCCGAGTTTGACGTCGCGAACGCTGCCGCCGGCGCGCTCGATCAGCGACGCGGCCAAGCCCTCGTCATCATCGACGAGAACTTTCAGCATGTGTTCGGGAGTGAATTGCTGGTGGTTGCGCGAGAGCGCCATGGTCTGTGCGGACTGGATGAAACCGCGCACGCGCTCGGAATATTTCTCAAGGTTCATATCTGTCTCCTTCCATCACCGGCCCGCTTTGCGGCACCGGATCAGATTGCGGTGACGGACCCGCCCATTCGAGCCGGATCCTGTTCAGCCGAGATATGGTGCATAGGCCATGCTGTCTCAAGACGCTTTGATATCGGTCAACGCATAATATTCCGCCGCGGCACAAAACAAAAACGGCGGAGATTTCTCCCCGCCGTTCAATGTCTTGAAGAGCCGTTCGATCAGTTGTCGATGTCGACGATCACCGGTTCGGCGTTGCCGCTGTCGACCGGGGCTATAGCCACCTCGCCGGCGTCGGCATTGTCGCCACCACCGTCGACCTGGTCGGCATTGACGCGCGGACGGCGCGGACGCCTCGGGCGACGGGCGGCACTGCTTTCGGCAGCCTGCTCATTGAGTTCTGCCCGGGCGGCAAGATCTGCCGGCGACAGGTGCTCGAACAGCGGAGCCACCTCGGCGGCAATGGATTCGGACGCACTGGATTCAGTTGGCGAGCCGGTCTCCGCCTGGATCGGGGCCTCGTTGCGCTGCTGCTGACCGCCTTGTTCGGCCGACGAACCATAGTCGCGCTGGCCACCCTGGCCATAACCGCCATTGGGGCGACGATCGCGATGGCGCCCGCCATTGTTGTCGCGGCCGCCATTGTTGCGTCCGCCATTGTTGTCACGCGTGTCGCGGCCGCCTTCCCGGTTCAGCGCGACCTCGGCCGGCATACCCTCGATGATCGGCTGCGGACCGGCGCCATGGCTGACTGCGGGCACCTGTGTCTCGGAATTGGCGTTCCCGCTATTGCCGGCATTATCGAACTCGTCACGATCCTCATCGCCGTCATCGTCGAAGTCGTCGCGATTCTGCTGGACGTTCTGGATTGGCATTTGCGCCTGCGCGGCCGCGATGATGCGATTGTAGTGTTCGGCGTGCTGGAGATAATTTTCCGCCATGACCCGGTCGCCGGAGCTGTGCGCGTCACGGGCAAGGGTGGCATATTTTTCGGCGATCTGCTGAGCCGATCCGCGAATCTTCACGTCCGGGCCATTGCTCTCGTAGTTGCGCGTCAGGGGATTTGGCCCCTTGCGGTTGTTGTTGTTATTATTGTTGTTGCCACCGCCGCCGCCACTATTGTTGCGACCGCGCATGCGCCTGTTCTGCTGTTGTGGCCTCATTCGACTCTCTTCATTTTGAAATTTTCGAAAAACTCTTCACGAACGGAGGCGCTCATGCAGCCAGCCGTTTCGTCTCTTCACCGGCGTTCGCCCGCATCGATTGCGTTGGCGCCACGTGCCATCCTGTTCCGGTTACATCACTTGCCGGACGATTCCCGCACGAAGCTTGGGCGTCGTTTGCGCAAGAAGGCAGCTATTTCCAAGGGAACCGAATCGCTAAGAGCACTGCCTGCTTCGTCTCATCCGGTTGAGGCGACCCTAGCCGCATTCCCCTGTATTGCCAAGCGCTTTTTTCGCACTGCGTCAAGGCTTTCCCTGTTGAAAGACAAGAACCCTGTCGTTTCCGCCGAGATCGCCAAACACCCCAGCGGCCGCATAGCCGGCTGCGCGGAATATCTCGCTGACCTGGTTGCGCTGCGTGTGGCCGATCTCAACCGCGATTCTGCCTTCGGCTTCCAGAAACCTTGCCGCCTCGGCGGCGATGATTCTGTACGGGGCCAACCCATCCGCACCGCCATCAAGGGCCAGGCGCGGGTCGAAATCGCGGACTTCGTCCTGCAGATTTCCAATGTCTTGCGATCGTATATAGGGAGGGTTTGCGGCAATTACATGGTAACGGCCGGAAACTTTTTCGAACCAGTCGGACTGGAGCGCCGTGAACCGGCCGCCAAGCCCGAGTTGCCTGGCATTACGGGTCGCCGTCGCCAGCGCGCCAGCGGCAATGTCAACGCCTGTGGCGATCGCGGCCGGCGCGACGCTGAGCAGCGCCAGCGCAATGGCGCCGGTTCCAGTGCCGAGATCAAGGATGCGGCATTCGCCTTCCCGCGCCGCAATCGCCTCGACGAAGGGCAGCGCCGCCTCGACCAGCGTTTCGGTATCCGGCCGCGGTTCCAGCGTTTCCGGCGACAGCGACAGGCGCAAACCGTAGAATTCACGATAGCCCAGGATGCGGTGCACCGGCTCGCCGCCAGCGCGTCGTCGCAAAGCGGCATCGATTGCCGCGAGAGCGGCCGCCTCGACCTTGCGTTCCGGATCGGCAATCGCCTGCGTACGGCTCGTGCCGGAAAAATGTTCGACGATCAGCCGCGCGTCGAGTGCCGGATCATTGGCAGCGGCCACGGCAAGCCGCGACCGCGCTTCCCGAAGCAGCGGCCCCAGCGTCTCGGGCAGTTTGTCAGCCATCGATGCCGATGTCGGCAAGCAGCTTCGACTGGTGATCGGCGATCAGCGCGTCGATGATCTCGTCGAGTTCACCCATCATCACCCGGTCGAGCTTGTAGAGCGTCAGGTTGATGCGGTGGTCGGTGACCCGCCCTTGCGGGAAATTATAGGTGCGGATGCGCTCCGATCGGTCGCCCGAGCCGACCTGCGACTTGCGCGATTCCGAGCGCTCATCGTCAACCTTGCTACGCTCCAGGTCATAGAGTCGTGCCCGCAGGATCTGCATGGCCTTCGCGCGGTTCTGGTGCTGCGACTTTTCCGCCTGCACCACCATGATGCCAGTCGGCAAATGGGTGATGCGGACGGCCGAATCGGTGGTGTTGACGTGCTGGCCTCCGGAGCCGGAAGCGCGCATCGTGTCGATGCGGATGTCTTCAGCCCTTATGTCGATGTCGACTTCTTCCGCTTCCGGCAGCACGGCCACTGTCGCCGCCGACGTGTGGATACGGCCGCTCGCCTCGGTCGCCGGCACACGCTGCACGCGATGCACGCCGGATTCGAATTTCAGATGGGCAAAGACACCCCTGCCCGACACCGTGGCGATGATTTCCTTGTAGCCGCCGGCATCGCCGTCGCTGGCCGACACCGTCTCGAACCGCCAGCCGCGCGCGGCGGCGTAGCGCTCATACATGCGAAACAGGTCGCCGGCGAACAGGGCTGCCTCATCGCCGCCGGTGCCGGCGCGGATTTCGAGAATGGCATTCTTGTCGTCGGCGGCATCCTTGGGCAGCAAAAGGATCTGGATGTCCTTCTGCAGCGCCTCGATGCGGTCCTCGACCTCCGGCAGGTCGGCCTCCGCCAAGGCTCGCATCTCGGCATCGGTGCCCTTGTCGGAAAGCATCGCTTCGAGGTCGGCCTGCTCATGCTCGGCCGCGCGCAACGCCCTGACCTTTGCCACCATGTCCTGGATTTCGGCATATTCCGACGCCATCCGCACATAGGCATCCGGCGCCGGCCCGGCCGACATCTGCGCTTCGAGCATCTCGAAACGCTTGACGACTTGATCCATACGATCGCGGGGCAGGTTGACCATGATCAGGCGCTACAATGGGATCGAGCGGTCGTCGGCAAAGGCCTGCAGCAGCGCCCGCATCGGCAGCCCCTGCGCCGGCGCCATCAGATTGTCGTCGAAGAACGCCTTCAACTCCTCCAGCGGCAGTTCCGTCAGCATCGCCTTGACGGGGCCGATCGAGGCCGGCGACATCGAGATCGAGCGAAAACCGAGACCGATCAGGGCCATCGCCGAGATCGGCTTGCCGGCGAGTTCGCCGCACAGCGTCACCGGCGTGTGGTTACGCACGCCGGCATCGGCGATCTGCTTCAGGACGCGCAGGAACGGCGCCGACAGCGTATCGAAGCGGTTGGCCAATTGTGTGTTGCCGCGGTCGACGGCCATGACGAACTGGAAGAGGTCGTTCGAACCGACCGAAACGAAGTCGACCGCTTTCATCAATTCGTCGAGCTGGAACAGAAGCGACGGCACCTCCAGCATGGCGCCCAGCTTGAGGCTGGTCGGCAGATGGTGCGCAAAACGCGACAGATGCCGCACCTCGCGGTCGATGATCTCGCGCGCCTGGGCAATCTCGCCAAGCTCGGTCACCATCGGCAGCATCAGCTTGAGCTCACGCCCGCCACTGGCCTTGAGCAAGGCGCGGATCTGGGTGCGCAGCAGCCCCGGCCGGTCGAGGGTGAGACGAATCGCCCGCCAGCCGAGCGCCGGGTTCTCTTCCTGGATGGAGCCCTTGAAATAGGGCAGCACCTTGTCACCGCCGATATCGATGGTGCGGAAGGTAACCGGCTTGTCGCGCGCCGCGTCGAGCACGTCGCGATAGAGCCGCTCCTGGGCCTCGGCACGGGGAAACGTCGAAGCGACCATGAACTGCAGTTCCGTGCGGAACAGGCCAATGCCGGCCGCCCCGGCCTCGGCAAGCTGCGGCAGGTCGACGGCAAGCCCCGCATTCATCAGAAGGTCGACCTGCACCCCGTCCTTGGTCATCGACGGCTTTTTGCGCAGCTCGCGGTAAACCTCTTGCCGGCGAGCCCGGAAACGCACCTTTTCGGCATAGGCGGCCTCGAGATCGGGCTGCGGCCGCAAATGGATCACGCCCTCTTCGCCGTCGACGATGATGGCATCGCCATTTTCCGCCATGGAAACGGCGCCCTTCATCTGGCCGGCGACCGGGATACCCATGGCGCGCGCGACGATGACGACGTGGCTGGTGGCGGCACCATCCTCGAGTACCAGCCCGCGCATCTTCTCTCTGGGATAGTCGAGCAGTTCGGCGGCCCCCATCGAGCGGGCGACGATGATGGCGTCCTTCGGCAGCGAGGCCGCGACATCCTCCGGCCCGCGCCCCATCAACTGGCGCAGCAGCCGGTTGGCGAGGTCGTCGAAATCGCTCATCCGCTCGCGCAGATAGGGATCGGTCATGTGCAGCATGCGGGCGCGCATGTCGCTCTGCACTTTTTCCACCGCGGCCTCGGCCGTCAGGCCATTGCGGATCGCCTCTTCCAGCCGGCGCACCCAGCCGCGATCGTTGGCGAACATGCGATAGGCTTCAAGCACCTGGCGATGCTCGCCTTCGAAGGCGACGTCGCGGCGTTCCAGCATGTCGTCGATGGAGAGCCGGAGCGAGCCGAGCGAGCTTTCGAGCCGCCGAACTTCTTCCTCGCTGTCCTCGTTGAACAGATTGGTGACGACGATGCGCGGCTCGTGCAGCACGACGTGACCAAGCCCGACGCCTTCATTGAACGACAGGCCGGTGAAGCTGACCGGGCGGCGCAAATCGAGTTCGAGCCCGGGTCGGGTCAGCCGCGCCAGATCGCCGGTGGCGATCATCTCGGCAATGACCATCGCCGTGGTTTCCAGTGCCTCGACCTCGTCATCGCGGTAGTGGCGCATGGTCTTGTTCTGCACGACCAGCACTCCGAGCGTGCGCCCTGCCCGCAGCACCGGCACGCCAAGGAAGGAATTGTAGATCTCTTCGCCGGTCTCCGGCAGGTAGGCGAAGGCCGGATGTTCCTGCGCGTTGGAAAGATTGAGCGGCCGCGCGCTTGCCGCGATTGTGCCGACCAGACCTTGCCCCAGCCGCAACTGCGCCAGGTGGACGGCGTTCGGGTTCAGACCCTCGGTGGCGTAGAGTTCGAGCACCGAGTCGGCGCGCAGCACGTAGAGTGAGCACACTTCGGCGACCATGTTGGAGGCGATGTCGCGCACAATGCGGTCAAGCCGCTCCTGCGGCTCCAGCGGCTCTTGCATGAGCTCGCGGAGCCGTTTTAGCAAAACGCGCGGGCCACTGGCCTGATCACGCATCGCGGCTTCTTCTCCAATGGGCATTTTGCCCGCCGCAGTTTCGGCTGCGGCCGGCGCTCACGCAACAACTGATTCAGTCTTGCTACTGCTTATCCAGACCGTAGACCGAATGCAAAGTACGAACCGCGAGTTCAGTGTACGGACCGTCGATCAGGATCGAAATCTTGATCTCGGACGTCGTGATGGCGCGGATGTTGATCGACTTGTCGGCCAGCGCCTTGAAAGCGGTGGCGGCGACGCCGGCATGGCTGCGCATGCCGATGCCGATGACCGAGACCTTGGACATTCCGGCTTCCGATTGCACGACGTCATAACCGATGGAGGCCTTCAGGCGTTCGAGCACGGCAAGCGCCTTGTCGACATCCCCCGAAGGAACGGTAAACGTCATGTCGGTGTACTTGCCGTCCTCGGAAATGTTCTGGACGATCATGTCGACATTGATGTTTGCCTCGGCCAGCGGCCCGAAGATACCGGCGGCGACGCCCGGCCGGTCGCCGACACGGCGCAGCGAAATCTGCGCTTCGTCCTTGGCATAGGCAATTCCGGTGACGACCTGCTGTTCCACGATCTCTTCCTCGTCGCAAATGAGCGTTCCGGGCGGATTGAGCAAATCCCCCATTCCGGGCGCATCGGGATCGTCGAAGGACGACCGCACGAAGGTACGCACCCTGTGCACCATGGCAAGCTCGACCGAACGCACCTGCAGAACCTTGGCGCCGAGCGATGCCATTTCAAGCATTTCCTCGAAGGAAATCTTGGCCAGCCGCCGCGCCTTGGGCTCGATGCGCGGATCGGTGGTGTAGACCCCGTCGACGTCGGTGTAGATGTCGCAACGATCGGCCTTGACCGCCGCGGCGATGGCCACGGCACTGGTGTCGGAACCGCCGCGGCCAAGCGTGGAGATGCGATTGTCCGGGCCGATGCCCTGGAATCCGGCGATCACCGCCACCTGGCCCTCGCCGAAACGCTTGATCAGGAACGCGCCGTCAATGTCGAGGATGCGCGCCGCGCCGTGGGCGTTGTCGGTCTTGATCGGGATCTGCCAGCCCTGCCAGGAGCGCGCATGCACGCCCATATTCTGCAAGGTGATCGCCAGGAGGCCGGCCGTGACCTGTTCGCCGGAGGCGACGACCGCGTCATATTCGCGTGCGTCGTGCATCGGCGAGGCCTCGCGCGTCCAGCCAACCAGTTCATTGGTCTTGCCGGCCATCGCCGAAACGACGACCGCCACCTCGTGGCCGGCATCGACCTCGCGTTTGACGTGACGCGCCACATTGCGGATGCGGGCGATGTCGGCGACGGAGGTTCCGCCGAATTTCATCACGATGCGCGCCATGGAAGCGAAATGCCTTTGACTGAAGCCGGCTCGAAGCCGAAAGCGGAAGAGAACGCCCGGCTGACGCCGGCCGCTGAATGCGCGGCCTCCTTAGCCAAATGATGAAGGTTTCGCAAGGCTGGCGGCGGATTGCCGACTTCAAGACGGCGGCATATTGCGTTCCGGCGCGGCGGCCCTTACCAAATGCTGCCTGTGGGGAGTTCCTTTTGGTTCGGCATAACAGATGATTGTTCGTCTTCGGCGTGCCATGCGACGGCAATCGCTGCCGCTCGTCATCGGTTTCGCGGTGCTGGCGCTGATCGTCGGCACCCGAGCCGTGCTCGTCGAGAGCCAGAGGGCCAATCGCGCCGCCGCCCGCCAGGCAATCGAGTATCAGGACGCGCTTTCCGGACTGCTTTCGCTGGCGCAGGATGCGGAAATCGGTCAGCGCGGCTACCTGCTGACCGGTGAGAAATCCTATCTCGAGCCTTATCGGCAGGCCGTCGAGGCTATCCCGGGGCAACTTGCCCGCATCGACAGCATGACTGCTCCTGACAACGAACTCACCCCGCAGATCAGCCATATCAAAGAGGCGCTTTCGCAAAAGCAGGCCGAATTGGCAGAGACAATTGCCCTCTACGACCAAGGCAATGCAACGAAGGCGCTGGAACTGGTGCGCAGCGGCCAGGGCAAGGCCGCCATGAACGAGATCCGGGCCGGCATGGACGCGATCCGGCGTATCGGCGCTGCCACCATCGCCGCCCGCGACGAGCATACCGACCAGGTCGAGGCCTGGCTGCGCATCGGCTCGCTGGCCGCCCTGCTGGCGATCTTCCTGCTTGGCGCCTACACCATCCGTGAATCCCGGCGCCGCTTCCGCGAGGTGGCCGTTGCCCAGGAGGAGCTGATGCGCAAGAACATAGCGCTCGGCAATGAAATCCAGACGCGCGAAAAGGCTGAATCCCAGATTCGCCAGATGCAGAAGATGGAGGCCGTCGGTCAACTGACTGGCGGCATCGCCCATGACTTCAACAACATGCTGGCGGTGATCATCAGCGCCATGAACCTTGCCCAGCGCAAGCTGGCGCGTGGCGAGAACGACATCGCGAAATTCATCGAAGCTGCGACCGACGCGGCAACCCGGGCCGCCAACCTGACAGCCCGGCTGCTTGCCTTCTCGCGCCAGCAGCCCCTGGCGCCGCAGATCGTCGACACCAACCGTCTGGTGACCGGAATGTCCGATCTGCTGCGGCGGGCGCTCGGCGAAACCATCCGCATCGAAACCGTGCTGGCAGGAGGCTTGTGGAAGACCCACGCCGACCCGAGCCAGATCGAGAACGCCATCCTCAACCTCGCGGTCAACGCGCGCGACGCCATGGGCGACGACGGCAAGCTGACCATCGAGACCGCCAACAGCCACCTCGACGACGACTACGCCGCCACCAATGCGGAGGTCACGGCCGGCCAGTATGTGATGATCGCGGTCAGCGACACCGGTGAGGGCATGTCGCAGGAAGTCATGGCCAAGGCCTTCGAGCCGTTTTTCACCACCAAGCCGGTCAACAAGGGCACCGGCTTGGGATTGAGCCAGGTGTTCGGCTTCGTCAAACAGTCGGGTGGCCACGTCAAGATCTATTCCGAGCCCGGCGAAGGCACGACGATCAAGATCTACCTGCCGCGCTTTTTTGGGACCGAAGAAGCCGCCGTGCCGCCAGGGCGTGGCGAGCGTCCTGCGCCTGTTACCGAAACCATCCTCGTCGTCGAGGACGACGCCCGCGTGCGTGCTGCCACCACGGATGCCATGCGTGAACTCGGCTACACCGTCATCCATGCGGCGAGCGGCCAGGAAGCGTTGCAGAAGCTGGCGGAAAACCCCACTGTCGCACTCCTGTTCACCGACATCGTCATGCCGGGGATGAACGGCCGCAAGCTTGCGGAAGAGGCCGTGTCGCGCCGGCCCGGGCTGAAGGTCATCTTCACCACCGGCTTCACCAAGAACGCCGTGGTCCACAATGGCGTGCTCGACCATGACGTGCACTTCCTGGCCAAGCCCTTCACGATCGAGCAACTGGCGGCCAAGTTGCGCGACGTGCTCGACGCCAGCACTTGAGGTCTGGCACTTGTCAGCATTCAAAATTGCCGCCTTGACATTCGCGCCCTCACGCCCGACTTCCTAGCGCTCGAGGAGACCAATCTATGCCAGAGCCCCGACGATCGACGATCGATGCCGGAGAAGTGGAACGCTTTTCCGCCCTTGCCGCCGAATGGTGGAATCCGAACGGCAAGTTCCGCCCGCTGCACAAGTTCAACCCGGTCCGGCTCTCCTATATCCGCGACCAGATAGCGACGCGTTTCGGCCGTGATCCACGCGCGGCACGGCCTTTCGAGGGCCTGCGCATCCTCGACATCGGCTGCGGCGGCGGCCTTTTGTGCGAGCCGATGGCACGGCTTGGCGCCGAGGTGGTGGGAGCGGATGCCTCCGAAACAAACATCGAAGTGGCGAAGTTGCACGCGGCCGAGGGTAATGTGAGCATCGACTATCGCGCCACGACGGCTGAGGACCTGGCCGACGCCGGCGAGAAATTCGACGTCATCCTCAACATGGAAGTGGTCGAGCATGTCGCCGACATCGATCTGTTCGTCGCCAAGTGCGGCGAGATGGTTCGGCCCGGCGGCATCATGTTCGTGGCCACCATCAACCGCACGCTGAAGGCGCTGGGCCTTGCCATCATCGGCGCCGAATATGTGCTGCGCTGGCTGCCGCGCGGCACGCATCAATTCGGCAAGCTGGTGCGCCCGGAAGAGCTCGAAAAGGCGCTTGGCGGGGCCGGCCTGACCATCATTGACCGCACCGGCGTCACCTACAACCCGCTTGCCGACCGGTGGACGCGGTCGAAGGACATGGACGTCAATTACATGGTGCTGGCGGAAAAGGGATCGGTCTGACCCTGTATCCATTCAGGCATTGGATGTCCTATGCCATCTGACTTTCTGACTTTGCGCCATGGTGGTGATGAACACCCCGGCGGTGACGATGATCGCGCCTGCCCAGGTCAGCAACTGATAATGCTCGCCGAGGAAGATGGTGCCGGCAAACAGGCCGACGGCTGCGGCCACATAGCCGATCTGGCTGAGATAGACCGGGCCGCCGACCGCCTGCAGCCGAAAGAAGAAGGCGAACATCGCCGACGCCGACGCGACCTGCGCGACGACCACCAGCGGCACCCCGCCAAGCGGAGTGAAGGCCCCCACGCCCAGCAAGGCGAGAATACCGGCTAGCAGCAGCGCCGCCGATGCCAGATGGCTGCCGACGGCGAGCTCGATCGGGCCGGTGCCTTCCGGCCAGTCGACCGTGCGGTAGATGTTGCCGGCGGCAAGGCTGACCGGAATGAGCAGGCCCATCACCACCCAGAACAGCTCGGCCGGCTGACCGGCCTCGCCGCGTGTCACCGCCACCATGACGGCACCGACGAAGCCGACGGCGATGCCGACGATGCCCAGCATGTTAGGGCGCCGGACACGCAGCAGGATCGAGAACACCAGCGTGATCACCGGCGACAGCGTGAACATGATGCCGGTATAGCCGGCGCCAAGATGCGGTATGGCCGAGAACATCAGGAGATTGGGGACGGCATAGGACACAGCCGCGGTGACGAAGAAGTAGCGCAATTTGTGCGTGGTGAGCCGGATGCGCTGGCCGCGCAGCAGCAATGAGCACAGCAGCACGCCGCCGGCGCCGAGCGAGATGACGAAAGCCCAGACCATGGCTGGAACGCCGGCAGCCGTGGCAAGCTTGCCGAACGGCAGCGTCAGGCCGAGCAGGCCGCCGGTGACGACCAGCAGGCCGAGCGCCGAATCCCAGAGTAATTTCATGATCGAGCCCTGTCGTGCGCGGCCCTTGGCCAGCATTGCGTCTTGCGGTAAGATAATGGAAAGATTCTTAACGTCAAGATACATGATGGTGAGACAGTTGGACAGGGCTGCAAGAGCGATCGAGCAATGGAAACGGGAGCGGCCCGATCTGGATGTCTCGCCGATGGCCGTGCTCGGACGGCTGAACGAGGCTGCATCCCTGATCGCCCGCGAACGCCTCGCGCCGCTGTTTGCCCGCTATGGATTGCAGTCCGGGGAATTCGATGTGCTGGCGACGCTGCGTCGCTCCGGATCACCCTACGCGCTGACGCCGACCGCCCTCTACGAAGCGACGATGGTGACGTCGGGCGCCATGACCAACCGGCTCGACCGGCTCGAAACGTCCGGATTGATCCTGCGCGGCCCGCACCCCAACGACCGGCGCGGCATTGTCGTGCGGCTGACCGAAAAGGGTCTCGCCCTGGTCGACGAGGCCGTTACCGCCCATGTGGCCAACGAACATCAGATCCTGTCCGGCCTGACCCAGGCCGAACGGGAAACGCTCTCTCGTCTGCTGGAGAAACTGATCGGGACCGTGACCTGACCGGTCAGTTGCGGTCGTCCGGAAACACCGGGATCGGCATGAACTCGACGCCATCCTCGGCCAGGCTCTTGGCCTCCTCCAACGTCGCCTCACCATAGATGCCGCGCGCATCGCTCTCGCCGAAATGGATCTTGCGCGCTTCCTCGGCAAACTTGTCGCCGACATAGTCGGCGTTCTCGCGCACCTTCTCGGCCATCGCCTTGAGCTGCGCCAGGGCCTGCTTCTGCGCTTCGCCCATGGCGAGCGCTATCGTTTCCTGCTTGCGTGCCGTGGAGACGGCCGGTGCCATCAGCGCTTTCTGCACCTTGTGCGAGCCGCAGGTCGGGCAATCGACGAAGCCACGTTTCTTCTGCGTGTCGAAATCGTCGTTGCTGCGGAACCAGCCCTCGAATTCGTGCTCGTGCTCGCAGATCAGCGCAAAGCGTATCAAGACGCCGCACCCCTGAGTCGCAGCGCCTCGGACGAACCGGCATTGACGGTGAAATCCCGCGCATTTTTCAAGTTGGGGATCTTCTTGCGCGCCGCGGCCGACTGCGCCGGGTCGATCTCGGCGACGATCACCGCCGGCTCGTCATGCGCGGCTTCGGCGATGATGCGGCCCCACGGGTCAACGATCAGCGAATGGCCATAGGTCTCGCGGCCGTCCTCATGCAGGCCACCTTGCGCTGCGGCGACGACATAGGCGCCGTTTTCGATGGCGCGCGCCCTGAGCAGCACATGCCAGTGCGCCTCGCCCGTCTGACGGGTGAAGGCGGCGGGTACGGAGAGCAGATCGGCGCCGGCCAGCGCCTCGGCGCGGAACAATTGCGGGAAGCGCAGGTCGTAGCAGACCGCGAAACCCAGCTTTGCGCCTGCGATCCCTGTCACCACGGCCTCGGTGCCTGGCTCATAGGCGGCGGATTCGCGCCACGACTCGCCATTGTCGAGATCGACGTCGAACATGTGGATCTTGTCGTAGGTGGCGAGCGTGGCGCCGTCCGGGCCGAACAGCAGCGCCCGGTTGGCGAGCTTGCCGTCGGCACGCAGGATGGCGGTCGAGCCGATATGCAGGAAGACGCCGAGCTCGCTCGCCAGTCCGCGCGCGGTCGAGACAATGATGTCCTTGTCCTCGGAGGTGAAGGACGCGGCGCGCGCCTCCCTGTCGCGGATCAGCGCCCCGGTCATTTCCGGCGTCTGGATGTAGCTCGCACCTTGAGCCGCCGCTTCGCGCACCAGCCGTTCGAGATCGATCGCGTTGCGCTCGGGGCTTTCGCCTGAACGCATCTGGATCGCAGCGGCCTTGAAAACACCCATCGTCATATTCCTCAAATCGTCGCACCGTTGGCGAGCAGTCTGTCCAGCCGGCCCTCGGCCTCCAGCTCGTGGAGGTCGTCGCAACCGCCGACATGCGTGTCGCCGATGAAAATCTGCGGAAAGGTCGAGCGGCCATGAGAGCGGGAAATCATCTCCTGGCGCAGCTCCGGCGAAAAGGAAGCGTCGTGCTCGGTGTAAGCGACGCCCTTGCGCTCGAGCAGCCGCTTGGCTGCTGTGCAATAGCCGCACATCATGCGGGTGTAGATCGTGACGTCGACCATGGCGAATTCCGCTGTTCGTTGCCGACTTATATAGTCGCGGACTCGTCCGCCCGGAAGTCCCCCGGCAACACACGCGCAAAGGTCAGCACGTCGACAGCGCCGGCGCCACCCTTTTTCAGTGCCTTGGTGGCGGCGCGCACAGTGGCGCCCGTGGTGTAGACATCGTCGATCAGAAGCACCCTGCGGCCGGCAATCTCGATTTCCGCCTCGGCCGGCACCCGAAAGGCGGCCCGCACATTCTCCTCGCGTTCCTTTCGCTCCAAGCCGACCTGCTGGCGGGTGAGTTTCACGCGCCGCACCGCGGAGGGGGCGAAGGGCAGATCGCTGAGCACCGAGACCGCCCTTGCCAGTTCCGCCGACTGGTTGAACCGCCGCCTGAAGAAGCGCCGCCAGTGCAGCGGCACCGGCACCACCACATCCGCCTCGGCGATGAGATCCGCGCCGGCGCGCACCATCCAGCGCGCCATCCATGGCGCGAGATCCGTGCGGTCCTGGTATTTCAGCCCTTGCACCATCTGGCGGGCGACGCCGGAATACGCCACCGCGGCCCGCGCCCGCTCGAAGGGCGGTGGATCGGCAATCGCCTCGGCCGACAGAAAGCCCTCGCCCATATGGTGGGTGAATGGCGTGCCCATCACCGGGCACCATGGCCGTTCCAGCAGCCGCAGCTTCGGCCAGCAGGAGCCGCACAGCACGCCGGGCTGCGAGACATGCCGGCGGCAACCGGCACAGACCGGCGGAAACAGGATGCGCGCCGGCCAGGCGAGCGCCGATCGGGCGAAGTTGCTGATCGCGATGGGCTTGATCTTGGGCATCGGATCGGCCACGTGATTGGTCTTCGACGCCACTATATCAACTATATCAGAGCGTGGACAAACAAGGATCCGCCCGTTGCAGCCTATAATGGACACCTCTCTCTGGCTGGCGCACAAGCGGCGCGCGCTCACCGATCCGGTCGACGGCGCGGACTTCCTGATGAACCGCGCCGCCGAGGATCTTGCCGATCGGCTGGGTGCCGTCGAGCGCAAGTTCGGCAAGGCAGCGGTGCTGTTTTGCCAGACGCCGGCGGCGGCCAACGTGCTTGGCGACAGCGGCAAGGTAGCCGACATCGTCCGCGTCGAGACGGACGCTGCCTTCCTGAATGGCGCCGCCGGCTTGATCGCGCCGCTGGAAACCGTGCCATTCGAGCCGGAAAGCCTCGATCTGGCGGTCTCCCTTCTGTCGCTGCAAGCCGTGAACGATATCCCAGGCATGCTGATCCAGATCCGCCGCGCGCTGCGGCCGGACGGACTTTTTCTCGGCGCCTTCGCGGGTGCCGGCACGCTCGGTGAATTGCGTGAAAGCCTGCTTGCGGCCGAGACCGAGCTCTATGGAGGCGCCAGCCCGCGTGTCACCCCGTTCACCGACGTGCGCGATGCCGGTGCGCTCCTGCAGCGCGCCGGTCTCGCACTGCCGGTGGCCGACGTCGAGACGGTGACGGTGCGCTATGCCAGCCTGTTCGGCCTGATGGCGGACCTGCGCGCCATGGGCGAAACCAGCGCGCTCACAGATCGCAGCCGGCGGCCCGGCGCTCGCAGGCTGTTTGCCCGAGCGGCGGAAATCTACGCCGAGCGGTTTTCCGACCCCGACGGTCGCGTGAAGGCAAGTTTCTCGATCGTCTGGATGTCCGGCTGGGCGCCCGACGCCTCGCAGCAAAAACCGCTGAAACCGGGTTCGGCCAAGGTCTCGTTGAAGCGGATACTGGAAGGTCGCTAAGGGCAATAAACCGTCCGCAGGAGCGGACGCGCCAGGGTCAGGGCGCGAAGGCGTTCGAAAGCCTGCTGGTGTTGTCGCTGAACAGCCATGTGATCGAGTTGAAGACCTGGCCGACACCGCCAATGATGGTCAACGACAGCACCGCGACGATCAGGGCATATTCGACGACCGTGGCGCCGTTCTCGTCCTTCAGAAATCGTTGCAGCACTGTTTTCATGACCTCGATCCCTCTTGCCATGACTCTACCCTCGATCTGTTAAGAAAGGTTAACGGCAAAGGCTTAACAGGCGGTGAAACCACCGCCGTTTCGCAAATGCCTTAACCATGTCAGCAGTCGCCGCTGCTCTTGCCATCGGACCGGATAATGCAGACCGAATCCGGCTGCGGCTGCAGCACGCTGCGGCGCACCGTGTAGGTGTCGTGATGGCTGACCGAACCGGTGGCCGTCATGTCGAGCCCGCCAGGGAAATCATTGCGGGCAGCCAGCGTGCGCGTCTGGCTCTCGAGGAACGGGGTCGCGATCAGCGCCAGCGCCACCGCGGCAGAACCGAACAGCAGCGTGATGCGCAATATGCCCATGCCGGCGTCGGCGGCACGAAAGCCGCGCTCGGGCCGGATCGAGTCCCAATCCCTGTCTAGGCTCATGCTATCGCTCCCCAGCGAATCGGCGGCGCTGCCGCGACTTGCCTCAATTTTTCATGACGAGATAAATCTTCCATTAACGCTGGCTGATACGACACCCCGGCCGGCAGCCGGGCGCCTTCAAAGAAGATCGATGAGGAACGGGATCAGCGGTGCGTCGGCCGGCGGCATCGGATAGTCGCGCATCTGCTTTGGCCGCACCCATTTCAACGCCTGCCCTTCCCTGGGCTGAGCGATGCCGCGGAAGCGACGGCAGATGAACAGCGGCATCAGCAGATGGAACTCGTCATAGGAATGACTGGCGAAGGTGAGCGGCGCCAGGCAAGGAATGTCGGTTTCGATGCCGATTTCCTCATGCAGTTCGCGAATGATGCATTGTTCGGGCGTCTCGCCGGGCTCGACCTTGCCGCCGGGGAACTCCCACAGGCCGGCGAGTTGCTTGCCCTCGGGCCGCTGCGCCAGCAGCACGCGGCCATCGGCATCGACCAGCGCGCAGGCGGCGACCAGGAGCAGGCGCTTGCCGGCGATCGTCACGCCACTCATGCGCCAGGCGGCCGGCGATAGTGGTAGCGATAGACTTCGTCGAAGCCGAGCGAGCGGTAGAGCGCCAGCGCCGGCGCATTGCCGGCCTCGACCTGCAGCCAGGCTTCGCGCGCGCCACGCAGCCGCGCCCATTTCAGCGCCGACAGGATCAGGTTGCGGCCATGGCCCTTGTTGCGCGCCGACTTGTCGGTGGCGACCTCGAACAGGCCGGCGAGATCGCCGTCGTGCACGCAGATCAGCGTCGCCAGCGGTTCGGCCCCATCTTCGAGCGCGAAAAGCCCGGCCTCGGGCTGGATGGCGCCGATGATCTCCGACAGGCCAGGCCGCAGCGAAACATCCGAACCACTGACCTTGAGCGAGGCACCGATGAAGCGGCTGATGTCCTTCAGCGGGATCTGGTCCATGGCGGCATCGAGCTGGGCATCGGCCAGCGGCAGCCGCATGACCAGCGATTCGTCGAATTTGCTCCAGCCCTCCCTGTCGAGATGGCTGGCAAGATCGGGACCGGACAGCGGCGACATGCGGAAGGTCAGCGGCCTGCCATAGGCATCGAAACGGCGGCTGGCGCGGCCGATGCGATCGGCAATGTGCTGGATGTCGCCCGGATCGAGCGGATTGACCGAGTTCAGCCGCTTGGCCGGATGGCCCGCGGTCAGCCGCACCACCCAGGTGCCGTCATAGTGGACAGCGGCTGCCGGCCAGGCGCGAAAGCCGGCCGCCTCATAGCGGCGTACGATCGCGAGCATGCTTGCCGGATGCTTGGAAGCCAAAACCATCAGCTCCGATAATCGCCATTGATGGCGACGTATTCCTTGGTGAGATCGCAGGTCCACACCGTCGCCTTGCCGCGACCAATGCCGATATCGGCGCGGATGCGGATATCGTCGCGCTTCATGTAAGCCGACGTCGCTTGCTCGGAATAGCCCGGGTCGCGCTCGCCCTCGTGCGCCAGCCTGTTGTCGCCGAACCAGATCGACAACCGGTCGCGGTCGGCGGGCTCGCCGGCCTTGCCTACGGCCATGACGACGCGGCCCCAATTGGCGTCTTCGCCGGCGACCGCCGTCTTGACCAGCGGCGAATTGGCGATCGACAGCGCGATGCGCTTGGCCGATCTTGCCGACTTCGCCCCGGTGACCGTGACTTCGACCTGCTTGCGGGCGCCCTCGCCGTCGCGCACCACTTGCAGCGCCAGCGATTTCAGCACCTTGCCGAGCGCCCGGCGGAACGCGCCGAGGCGCGCATCCTTTGGATCGGAGATCGCCGGCGCGCCGCGACCGGCGGCCTTGCCGGTGGCGAAGATCAGCAGCGTGTCGCTGGTTGAGGTGTCGCTGTCGACGGTGACCGCGTTGAAGGTCTTGGCGGTGCCGCGCGACAAGAGATCCTGCAGCACGGGGGCGGCGATCGGCGCGTCGGTGGCGATGAAGGAGAGCATCGTCGCCATGTCGGGTGCGATCATGCCGGCGCCCTTGGCGATGCCGTTGATGGTGACATCGGTGTCGCCGAGCTTGACGGTCGCGGTCGCCACTTTCGGATAGGTATCCGTGGTCATGATGGCCTTTGCCGCTTCGGTCCACAGGTCAGGCTTGCCGTTGCTGACCAGTCCAGCCAGCAGATGGCTGAACTTGGTGGTGTCGAGCGGCTCGCCGATGACGCCGGTCGATGCCAGGAAAACCTCGCTGGCCTTGCAGCCGGCCGCCTTCGCCGCCGCCTCGCCCGTCACTGCGGTGGACTCGCGACCCTTCTTGCCGGTGAAGGCATTGGCGTTGCCGGAATTGACGACCAGCACCCGCGCTGTGCCAGCCCCGAGATTCTGGCGGCAGAAATCGACCGGGGCCGAAGGGCATTTCGATTTCGTGAAAACGCCGGCGACCGCGGTGCCCGCGTCGAAGACCATGGTCAAAAGGTCGGTGCGGTTCTTGTACTTTATCCCCGCCTCGGCGGTGGCGATGCGCACCCCCTCGATGGCCGGCATCTTGGGGTATTTCTTCGGCGCGAGCGGTGAAATCGTCGTGGACATGGGACCTCGGGCGGCAAAAATCGCAAGGGAAGGCCGGTTTGCCCGATACGCCGCGCGGGCGCAAGGGCGTTTTCGTCGCTGCCACCAAGCCGGAGCTCGCCCGGGATTAAGCTTGCATTTCAAATCTGTTGGCGTTGCCGGGGGCCATGGCATTATGATCCTGCCCCATGGGCAGGCTTGCGATCCTCGCTTGGGCATTTCTGGGACTTTTGCTGCTGAGCGCCGACGCTGAGCCGCAGCGGCGCGTGGCGCTCGTCATCGGCAACGGCACTTACGCCGAAGCCGGTACGCTGGCCAATCCGGTCAACGATGCGCTCGATATCGCCGACAAGCTGCGCTCCATCGGCTTCGAGGTCATCGAAGGCAATGATCTCGGCAAGCGCGAGCTCGAACGCAGCATCGGTGAGTTTTCCGATGCGCTCGAAGGCGCGGGCGTCGGGCTTTTCTACTATGCCGGCCATGGCCTGCAGGTCGAAGGGCGCAATTACATCGTGCCGGTCGACGCCAGGCTCGACATGCCGGTGAAGCTGCAGCTCGAGGCCGTGCCGATCGACGAAGTCCTCGACATCATGGAACAGCAGACCAAGGTCAGCCTCGTGTTCCTCGATGCCTGCCGCAACAATCCATTTGCCCGCAGCCTGAGCCGCAACGCCACAACCCGCTCGGCGACGGCGCTGGCCGGGCTCGCCCAGTTCGATTCGACGCGCGGCTCGTTCATTGCCTTCTCGACCGCGCCTGGCGCCGTCGCCATGGACGGAAGCGGGCGCAACTCGCCCTTCGCCGCCGCCCTGCTGCGGCACATCGCCGAACCCGGCCAGAGCATCAACGACATGATGATCGCGGTGCGCCGCGACGTGGTCTCGCAAACGCGAGAGGCCCAGCGGCCCTGGGAGCAGGGCTCGCTGCTTGAGCGTTTCGAGTTTGTGCCCAGCGGCGAGCCGGCGCTGCCAGCCAAGCCGGCGGCCGCACCGGTGCCGGCCACGCAGGTGGCGGCGCTTGAACGGTCAGTCGGCGACGACAAGGGATCGATCGAAAAATTCCTGCGCCAGGACTACCTGGTGCCCGATACCAGGGCGATGACCGAGACCGTCAAGCGGCTCTATGCACCGTCGGCCACCATTTTCGGCACGCGCTACGACGCCGATGCCATCGCCAGGGTCAAGACCGACTGGTTTGCGCGATGGGCCTCCTGGTCGCTCGGCCTCGAGCCCGGCAGCCTGGAGGTCACCTCGCATGGCGAGGACCGCACCGAGGCCGTCTTTGCGATGCGCTATGACTATGTGCCGAAGGACAAGTCGGCGGCACGGCTGACCGGCAAGGCGCGCGTCACGCTTGGGCTGGTCAAGGCAGACGATGGCTGGCGCATCGTCTCGGAGACATCGGAAGCGATGAATTGAACACCGGCCGGTGACGGCGAATGTCAGGGTGGGCCACCCCGCTATCATTGGCGACCTCCCCGGTGGTAATCCACGGTGCTGATCGCTTGCTTGTGGAAACAGTTCTGAAAACGGGCCGTTTCGTTTCGTCCCCAGCTCAACTATGATTGCCGGCGAAATTGTTGGCGAGGATGACAGGAATGGCCGAAGACGCCGATCCGGCGCGCAAATCAATCGGCGCACGGCGCAACCCCGACAGCGCCGGCGCCATTCTCGATGCAGCTGAAGCGGTGCTGGTCGAGGCCGGCTACGCCGGTTTCTCGATCGAGGCCGTGGCGCGGCGGGCACGCGCCGGCAAACCCACCATCTACCGCTGGTGGCCGAGCAAGGCGGCACTGCTGCTCGAAGTCTACCAGCGTCAGAAGCGTGTCGACATTCCCGATACCGGAAGGCTGGAGGAGGATCTCGTCGGCTTCCTGAAGAACCTGTTCTCGCACTGGCGCGAGACATCGTCGGGCAGCGTGTTCAGGTCGCTGATCGCCGAGGCGCAGTCGGATGAAATCGCGGCCGCGGCCCTTGCCGACTATGCCAGGGGACGCCGGGCTCATACCGGCCAGATGGTGGAGCGCGCCAAGGCCAGGGGCGAAATTGCCGACGATGTCGATTCAGCGCTGGTCGCCGACCTGATCGCGTCGTTCGCCTGGACGCATCTGTTGACCAATCGTCTCGACGAGGACGAAGCGACGATGCGCAAGGCGGTCCACTACGTGATCCGAGGCATAGCCGCGCCCGGCAAATAAAACACGACCGGCACTGGGTCGACAAAAAGAGGGCGCGGCAACCCTTGGCTGCCGCGCCCTCTTTCGAAAACTCTTCCAAGCTTACTTGGCGCTTTCCAGCGTATCGACCGCCTTCTTCAGGTTGGCATCCGGAATCTCGACCTTGGCGGCGCCGCGCAGCGACTTGACCAGCGCGAAATACTTGTCGCGGATGACCGCCTGCTTGGCCTGGTCCTTGACCTCGTCGAAGGCCGGCGGCTGCTTGGCGCGCTTGTCCTCCAGCTTGATGACATGCCAGCCGAACTGCGACTGCACCGGCTGCTCGGTGTACTTGCCGACCTCCAGCGCAAAGGCCGCCTTGTCGAACTCCGGCACCATCTGGCCAGGTCCGAACCAGCCGAGATCGCCGCCATTGGTCTTGCCTGAGGGGTCGCTGGTGTGCTCGTTGGCGAGCTTCTGGAAATCGGCGCCGCCGTCGAGCTGCTTGATGATGGCCTCGGCCTCTTCCTTCGTCTTCACGAGGATGTGACGGGCATGAACCTCGTTGACCGGCGGCGTGTTGGCGATTTCCTGGTCGTAGCGGGCGCGAACCTCGGCGTCGGTGACCTTGTCGACGACGCCCTTCTCGACCATCTCGCCATGCAGCGCGCGTTGCTGCAGGAAGGCCATGCGGCGCTGGAAGTCGGGATCCTTGTCGAGGCCGGTGGTGACCGCCTGGGCAGCCATGACGCGGATTTCGATGGCCGCCGAAAGCGCGGCGGCGCGGCGCTGCTCGGCCGGCAGCTGCGCGAACTGCTGCGACAGCTCGCCTTCGGCGAGCACGAGGTCGGCCTCGGTCAAGGGCTGGCCGTTGATCGTGGCGACGACGGCGTTCGGGTCGACGGGTGCAGGGGCAGGTGCTGCTGCGGGGGCAGGTGCAGCGGCATCAGCCGGGGCGGGAGCGGTTTCCTGCGCCATCAGGGGCGACAGCGAAAGAGCCGACAGGCCGAATGCCAGGCCAAGGCTGGCGAGCGACGCGCGGCGGAACAACAAGGACATGAAGATGACTCCGGTGAGGGATTGTAAAGAGCGGGGTGGCTTCCAGATCAGCCAGATTGTGGCGGAATTTGGCGCGACCGGCAGGGCCAGCGCGGCGTTGACATCAGTTGAGCCCCCTCTTATCTGTCCAACGACTTTGCGTCCAGAACCGTTTTCCGGGCGCTTTTTGTGTTTGCCCGTATTCAGGCGGTGCGTTCACGCGGAATTGATGGGGCCGGCCGGCGCCTGTCTCAAGATTGAGAATTCTATCGAAAGGACCATTGGATGGTCAGTCTCGGCGGTCTCGCCCGTAAGGTTTTCGGTTCCTCCAACGACCGTCGGGTCAAATCGACCCGGCCCCGTGTCGAGGCGATCAACGCCATGGAAAACGAGATGCGGGCGCTCTCCGACGAGGAGTTGGTCGGCCGCACCGCGAAATTCCGCCAGGACATCGCCAATGGCGCCACGCTCGATGACCTGCTGGTGCCTGCCTTTGCCACCGCCCGCGAGGCGGCGCGCCGTGTGCTCGGCATGCGTCCCTTCGATGTCCAGCTGATCGGCGGCATGGTGCTGCACAATGGCGGCATTGCCGAGATGCGCACCGGCGAGGGCAAGACCCTGGTCGCGACGCTGCCGGTCTATCTCAACGCACTCGCCGGCAACGGCGTCCATGTCGTCACCGTCAACGACTATCTCGCCACCCGCGACTCCGAATGGATGGGCCGCGTCTACAAGTTCCTCGGCCTCTCGGTCGGCGTCATCGTCCACGGCCTGTCCGACGAGGAACGTCGCGTCGCTTACGCCGCCGACGTCACCTACGCCACCAACAACGAGCTCGGCTTCGACTATCTGCGCGACAACATGAAATACGAGCGCGCCCAGATGGTGCAGCGCGGCCACAATTACGCGATCGTCGACGAGGTCGATTCCATCCTGGTCGACGAGGCGCGCACGCCGCTGATCATTTCCGGTCCGCTCGAGGACCGCTCGGAAATGTACAACACCATCGACACCTTCATCATCCAGCTGCAGCCGCAGGACTACGAGATCGACGAAAAGCAGAAGACCTCGATCTTCACCGAGGAAGGCACCGAGAAGCTGGAGAACCTGCTGCGCGACGCCGGCCTGCTGAAGGGCGAGTCGCTCTATGACGTCGAGAACGTCGCCATCGTCCATCATGTCAACAATGCGCTGAAGGCGCACCGGCTGTTCCAGAAGGACAAGGACTACATCGTCCGCAACGACGAGATCGTCATCATCGACGAGTTCACCGGCCGCATGATGCCCGGCCGCCGCTATTCGGAAGGCCTGCACCAGGCGCTCGAGGCCAAGGAGCACGTGACGATCCAGCCGGAGAACCAGACGCTGGCCTCCGTCACCTTCCAGAACTATTTCCGCCTCTACAAGAAGCTCGCCGGCATGACCGGCACGGCGCTGACCGAGGCCGAGGAATTCGGCAACATCTACAATCTCGACGTCACCGAGATCCCGACCAATCTGCCGGTCATCCGCAAGGACGAGGACGACGAGGTCTACCGGACGGTCGAGGAGAAATACAAGGCGATCGTCAAGGAGATCCGCGAAGCCAGCGCCAAGGGCCAGCCGACGCTGGTCGGCACCACCTCGATCGAGAAGTCCGAGCAGCTGGCCGAGCGCCTGCGCAAGGAAGGCTTCAAGGATTTCGAGGTGCTGAATGCTCGCCACCACGAGCGCGAGGCAGCGATCGTCGCCCAGGCCGGCAAGCCGGGCGCCATCACCATCGCCACCAACATGGCCGGCCGCGGCACCGACATCCAGCTCGGCGGCAATGCCGAGATGCGCATCGCCGACGAGCTGGGCGACATGCCTGAAGGGCCCGAGCGCGAGGCCATGGAAAAAGCGATCCGTGACGACATCGCCAGGCTGAAGGAAAAGGCGCTGGCTGCCGGCGGCCTCTATGTGCTGGCCACCGAGCGCCATGAATCGCGCCGCATCGACAACCAGTTGCGCGGCCGCTCCGGCCGCCAGGGCGATCCTGGCCGCTCGAAATTCTTCCTGTCTCTCCAGGATGACCTGATGCGCATCTTCGGCTCCGAGCGCATGGACGGCATGCTGCAGAAGCTCGGCCTCAAGGAAGACGAGGCGATCATCCATCCCTGGATCAACAAGGCGCTGGAAAAGGCGCAGAAGAAGGTCGAAGCGCGCAACTTCGACATCCGCAAGAACCTGTTGAAGTATGACGACGTCTCGAACGACCAGCGCAAGGTGGTGTTCGAACAGCGCATCGAGCTGATGGACGGCGAGGGCCTGCCCGAGATCATCGCCGAGATGCGCGAGGGGGTCATCGACGAGATCGTCGCCAAGGCCATTCCCGAAAACGCCTATGCCGAGCAATGGGATGTCGCGGGCCTGAAGGCCGAGGTCGCCGAATTCCTCAACCTCGACCTGCCCGTCGACGAGTGGGCCAAGGAAGAGGGCATCGCCGAGGACGATATCCGTGAGCGCATCACCCAGGCCGCCGACGCCGCCGCCAAGGAGCGCGCCGATCGTTTCGGTCCCGAGGTGATGACTTATGTCGAGCGTTCGGTGGTGCTGCAGACCCTCGATCATCTGTGGCGCGAGCACATCGTCAATCTCGACCATCTGCGTTCGGTCGTCGGCTTCCGCGGCTACGCCCAGCGCGATCCGCTGCAGGAATACAAGGGCGAGGCATTCGAGCTGTTCCAGGCGATGCTCGGCAATCTGCGCCAGGCCGTCACCGCGCAGCTGATGCGCGTCGAGCTGGTCCGCCAGGCCGCCGAGGCGCCGCCGCCGGAGGCGCCCGACATGTTCGGCACGCATATCGACGGCACCACCGGCGAGAATGATTTCGAAGGCGGCGAGACCGCCCTACTGGTCCGCCCGGATGCGACCGCCATCGTTGCTCCCGAGGACCGCGACCCGAACGACCCGGCGACCTGGGGCAAGGTCGGCCGCAACGAAGCCTGCCCGTGCGGCTCCGGCAAGAAGTACAAGCACTGCCACGGCGCGTTCGCGTAAGCACGCATTCTTCCTTCTCCCCGTTCACGGGGGTGAGGCGTGGTCCGCGCAGCGGACGAAAAGCCAATTGCTTGGCTTTTCGAACAACGAACGCCCGGAGCGATAGCGAAGGGCTTGCCCGAAGGGCGGATGAGGGGCAGCGCTGACTTTCGAAATTGGCGTCGCTAAAACCCTGCGAATGCCGCCTCGTCAACGGTCACTTCCTCGACCATCTTCACGCGCACGCCGATCTTCTGCTCCTTCAGCAAAGTCGCATAGCCCATCGCCATCGAGCAGGTCGATGGCCAGAGCCCCGTCGCGCAGGCTCGCGCGAGCACCCAAAAGCCCGTGCACAGGCGCTGCTGGACCAGCGCAGCGCAAATCTCCAAACCCTACGCGGCCCCTCATCCGCCTGCCGGCACCTTCTCCCCGTGAACGGGGCGAAGGAAGCCCCCCACCCAACCGTTTCTTAAGGTGTCTCCGCTACACCAAGGCCTGAAAAAGAGGCGGAAAACGGAGAGTAATCGGGGTGCGCTTTTCCGCGGCCACGACAGCCGGGCGGTTCCTGCCGCAGCGTTTGGCGCTGCGCATCGGGCCGTTGCTTGACCGCATCGACGCCGTTCTGTTCACCGCCGACGAGCGCGGCGAGGCCGGCCGCATGTCGGTCATCGCCTTCTCCATCCGCATCATCAGCGCCGTCATCGCCTTCGTCAGCCAGGTGCTGATGGCGCGCTGGATAGGCTCGTTCGAGTACGGCATCTTCGTCCTCGTCTGGGTGACGATGGTCATCGTCGGTAACCTCGCCTGCCTCGGCTTCCACACTTCGGTCATCCGTTTCATCCCCGAATACCGCGAGCGCGGCTTGATGGACGAACTTCGCGGCATCGTGCTGGCCAGCCGCCTGTTCGTGCTGATTGCCTCGACGATCATCGCCGGGCTCGGCGCGCTCGGCGTCTGGCTGGCTTCGCCGTGGATCGAAAACTACTATGTGATACCGTTCATCCTCGGCGTCATTTGCCTGCCGATGATCGCGCTCTCGGATCTGTTGCAAGGCCAGGCCAGGGCGAACAGCTGGGCGCTGTTCGCCCTGTCGCCAACCTATCTGGTGCGGCCGGTGTTGATCCTGCTGTTCATGGCGCTGATGCTGCTGGCGGGTTACGCACCCGATGCCAGGACGGCGATATTCGCCTCGATCACCGCCACCTACGTCACCACGCTCGGTCAACTCATCGGCGTCACCCATCGCCTGGAAAAGCGGATACCGGCCGGGCCGATGAAGGTGCATTTCGCCGAATGGTTCGTCGTCTCGCTGCCGATCTTCCTGGTCGAGAGCTTCTTCTTCCTGCTCACCAATGCCGACGTGCTGATGGTCGGCGCCTATATGGACCCCAACGACGTCGCCATCTATTTCGCTACGGTCAAGACGCTGGCGCTGGTGCATTTCGTCTATTTCGCCGTCAAGGCCGGCGTTGCCCAGCGCTATGCGCAGTTCACCCATGGCGAGCCGGAGAAACTTGCCGCCTTCGCCCGCGAGACGGTGTCGTGGACATTCTGGCCGTCGCTGTTGATGGCGACGCTGGTGCTGGCGCTGGGCGAGCCGATGCTGGTGCTGTTCGGCCCCGAATTCACCAGCGGCTATCCGCTGCTGTTCCTGCTCGTCTTCGGCGTCGTGGCGCGGGCCGCCGTCGGCCCTTGCGAAAGCCTGCTGACGATGAGCGGCAACCAGAACATCTGCGCCGCCGTCTATGCCATGACGCTGGCCTTCAACATCGCTCTCAACGTGGTGCTGATCCCGCTTTTCGGCCTGTGGGGCGCCGCGATGGCCACTGCCTTTGCCATGATCTTCGAGGCCAGCGCGCTGTCCTTCACGGTCTGGCGCAAGCTCGGCATCGTCATGCTGATCTTCGTACCCGCGAAAGGAGCCGCGTGATGGCCGCCGTCCCGTTGCTCGAGGAAACCAGCGGCGGCACGGCCGGCGCGATGGTGTCCGGCCTTGCCGGGCTGACCCGCGACGCCGATCCCGCCCATATCGAAATCCTCGCCAACAACCGGCCCGAGCGCAAACTGGCCATCTACCCGGCATCGGCCGGCTTCGACCTGGTCGAGGAACTGGACTATCTGTGCGCCCGCACCATCGAGCCGAACGTTTTCTTCAATCCGCGCTTCCTGGCGCCCGCCATGCCCCGGCTGGAGGATCGCGAGGTGCGGCTGGCGGTCATCCGCGACGGCGACGAATACCGCAACCGGCTGCGCCTGCTGGTGCCGTTCTCGGTCGAGCGGCCTGTGATGCCGCTCGGTGTCCCGGTCATGCGCACATGGTCGAGCCCGTTCGGTCCGCTCGGCACGCCGTTGGTCGACCGCGACGACCCGGTCGGCGTCGTCGAGGATTTCTTCGCGATGCTGTCACGCCCGCACCTCAAGCTGCCGAAAGTGTTCGTCCTGCCCGACATCCGGCTCGACGGCCAGGTGGCGAGCCTGCTCGCCACCGTGGCCGAGACGCGCGGCCTGATGCTGGTCACCACCGGCCAGACCGAGCGCCCCGTGCTGGAGAGCGCGCTCGACGGAGACGACTATCTGAAGGCCTCGCTGCGCTCACACCATTATCGCGAGTTCCGCCGCCTGAAGCGGCGCCTTGGCGACCTCGGCAAACTGGACCATATCGTGGCGCGCGGGCCCGAAGAGATCCGCCACGCCATCGAAAGCTTCCTGACGCTGGAAGCGGCCGGCTGGAAAGGTCGCGAACGCACCGCCATGGCGATCGACCGCTACCGCGCCGCCTTTGCCCGCGAAGCCGTGCACCGGCTGGCCGAGCAGGACATGTGCCGCATCCATTCGCTGACGCTCGACGGCCGCACCATCGCTTGCTTGATCGTCTTCGTCGAGGCCGGCGTCGCCTATACCTGGAAGACGGCCTATGACGAGACGCTGTCGGCCTATTCGCCGGGCACGCTGCTGATGATCGAGGTGACGAAGCAGCATCTCGACGACCCCAACATCATGATGACCGATTCCTGCGCCGTGCCCGACCATCCGGTGATGAGCCGGCTGTGGACCGAGCGCAAGCCGATGGGCACGCTGGTGATCGGACTGACACCCGATGCCGACCGACTCACCCGCCAGGCCGCCTCGCAACTGCATCTCTACCGCGAGACCCGCAACATGGCCCGCCTGTTGCGCAACCGGATGAAGAGCTTGTTGAAACGGCGGTAGACCATGATCTCGAACTTCCGCGGCTGGACGGGCACGCCCCTGCCGAGACCCGCTATTCGCACAATTCCACAAATCGGGACGGGCATGCATAATCCGATGCGACGCATGATCTCGAGGGCTGGAATGATCGGGCGGCACGGTTTCACTTTCGTGAGCACCGTCGTCGCCGTTTGGGCTCTGTCAGGTCTTCTGCCGGCGGCGAGCGCCGCCAACGCGTCGGTGTTCCTTGAAGACCAGACCTGGACCGAACTGCGCGATCTGATCGGCGCCGGCACGACGACGATCATTGTCCCGATAGGCGGCACCGAACAGAATGGTCCCGCCATGGCTTTGGGCAAGCACAATGTGCGGGTCAAGTTCCTGGCGGAAAAGATAGCCGGCCAACTGGGCAACGCCTTGGTCGCTCCCGTGATCTCCTATGTTCCGGAAGGGACCATCGATCCGCCGACCGCCCATATGCGGTTTCCCGGAACGATCACCATCAGCGACAAGACGTTCGAGCAACTGCTCGACTCCGCGGCCCGCAGCTTCAAGCTGCATGGCTTCAAGACCATCGTGCTGATCGGCGACCACGGCAGTTACCAGGCCGACGAGCGCCTTGTGGCGGATCGTCTCAATGCCGAATGGCGCAAGACCCCGGTCCGGGTTTTCGCGGCGCTCCAATACTATCAGATCAGCCAGGGCGCCTATGTCGACAAGCTCTTGTCGGCCGGTGCGACGCAGCCCGAGATTGGAACGCACGCCGGATTGGCCGACACATCGCTCATGCTCGCCATCGACCCTTCCATGGTGCGAAAGGATCGCCTTGCTGCTGCCCCGAAGCTCAATGCCGGCGACGGCGTCTATGGCGGCGATCCGACACGATCGTCGGCCGAGTTTGGCCAGCTCGGCGTGGACCTGATCGTCAATGGAACGACCGAAGCGATCCGCGAATTCACCGCAAAGCAGCAACCCAGATGATCAGGACATATTCGTGGTTCACGAGCTTGTTCGCGCCGCTCGTGTTGTCGCTCGCGCTGTCGTCGACATCAGCTCCGGCTGGCTCGTGCCCGGAGGATTGCAGCGATCCGCCGACGTCGCGCAGCCCCGTCAATATCTACGACCAGACGACGGCCGACTATTCGAGCCCGGCGACGATGGGCGCGTTACCACGCGTTTATGTTCCAAATCGTTCGTCCAACAGCGTATCGGTCATCGATACCGCAACCCTGAAGGAAGTGGACAGGTTCCCTGTTGGGCTGAAGCCGCAGCACGTCGTTCCCTCCTGGGACCTGCAGACCCTGTGGGTCGCCAACAACGCCAGCGGGACCGGCAAGGGCAGCGTGACGCCCATCGACCCCCAAACCGGCAAACCGGGTCACGAAATTCCAGTCGATGACCCCTACAACATGTATTTCATGCCGGACGGAAGTTCGGCCATCATAGTCGATGAAGCCTACGAGCGGCTCGATCTGCGCGATCCGCGGACAATGGCGCTGAAATCGACGATCCCCACGCCGACCTGCCCCGGCATCAATCACGCCGATTTTTCCGCCGACAATGCCTATGCCATCTTCACATGCGAATATGGCGCTGGCGGCCTCCTGAAGGTGGATCTGAAGAACCAGAAGGTGCTCGGCCACCTCGCTTTGTCGAAGATGGGCATGCCGCAAGACATCCGGCTTTCCCGCGACGGCAAGGTCTTCTATGTCGCCGACATGATGAACGACGGCGTGTTCCTGATCGACGGAGACAGCTTTTCCGAGATCGGCTTCATTGCCACCGGTATCGGAACGCACGGGTTTGTCGTCAGCCGTGACGGGACAAAGCTCTACGTTTCGAACCGCGGCTCGCACAAGATGGAGCAAGGCCGTTCGAAGGGGCCTGGCAGCGTGACCGTCATCGATTTCGCCACCCGCTCGGTCGTCGCGCAATGGCCCATACCTGGCGGCGGCAGCCCCGACATGGGAAATGTCAGCGCCGACGGCAAGCAATTGTGGCTGTCCGGCCGCTTTGACAGCGAGGTCTACATGATCGACACGGCCTCGGGCGCCGTGACGAAAATCCGGGTCGGCGTCGAGCCTCACGGCCTGACGGTCTGGCCTCAGCCCGGCAGATACTCGCAGGGCCATACCGGCAACATGCGCTGAGCACCGACGGCTCGATAAAATGAAATGGTGCCCCTAGCCGGGATCGAACCAGCACTCCTTGCGGAACTCGATTTTGAGTCGAGCGCGTCTACCAATTCCGCCATAGGGGCTCAGGCCGGGCGGCCTGGATGGGCGCGGACTATACGGTCGGAGGCCTGTTCGTCAACTGGCCAATTCTCAGCTACCCCGGATGCGACCAAACTGCGCCTTTCGATTTCGTGATGGTGCTGCCATTGTGCAGCGCGGAAAATCTTTCTAGACAGGCGGCGCATCAAGGCGCGGCGTGTCTGAAGAGATGGATGGCGTGCTTTGGGTTCCTTGTTTTGTCCCGAAACCGCTGCGCACTTTTGGGCGACACGCATTAGGAGTGCCGATGCTTCGCGGACTTTACGATTGGACCTTGTCGCTGGCGGCCAGGAAATCCGCTGAATGGTGGCTGGCCTTCATCGCTTTCGTCGAAAGCTCGGTGTTTCTGGTGCCGGCCGACGTGCTGTTCTTGCCGATGGCGCTGTCGCGGCCGGATCGCGCCTACCGCTATGCGCTGATCGCCACCGTCGCGTCGGTGCTGGGCGGCATCGCCGGCTGGTTCATCGGCCACTACGCCTATGACGCGGTGGCGAGGCCCATCCTCGAATTCTACGGCAAGTATGACGAGTTCGAGCAGTTGCGCACCTCGTCGGGCGTTGGCTTCATCATCCTGATGCTGATCACTTCGGGCGCTGCCCATTTGCCGCCGATCAAGGTCGTGACCATCCTGTCCGGCGTCATCGGCGTCAATCTGGCGCTGTTCATCGTGCTGGCGATCGTGGCGCGCGGCGCCCGCTTCCTGCTGCTGGCCTGGCTGTTGCGCCGTTACGGCGAGCCGATCCGCGAGTTCATCGAAAAGCGCCTTGGCCTGATCGCCGGTGCTGCAGCGGCTGCCCTGATTTTGCTCTATATCCTGGTCAAATACGCCCTCTAGTCCATCTCGCCCAGCGGCTTTGGGACACATGGATTGAAACGAGACTGAGCGGGCGGCGAACGCAAACGGACGAAAGACCCATGACAGCGACCATGAATGCCGACACCGGACGCCAGCGGACGCGGACCGCCTTGTTTCTCGCCGTCGCCATGGCCGCCACGGTGGGCTCGGCGCTGGGCTTCCAGTATCTCGGCGGTTACATCCCCTGCCACCTTTGCCTCCAGCAGCGCACGCCCTACTACGTCGGCGTGCCATTGATGGTGCTGGCGGTGCTTGCATCAACGCTGCATGCACCCGCATGGGTGCCGCGCGGCCTGCTGGCCGTCGGCGGCCTGCTGATGCTCTACGGGCTCTATCTCGGCGTCTACCACTCCGGCGTGGAATGGGCGTGGTGGCCGGGCCCGACCGATTGCACCGCGGGCGCCGGGCCGGTCGACACCGGCGGCAAGGGCGTGCTTGACGCGCTCGACAAATTCGTGCCGCCGTCCTGCGACAAGGCGGCGCTTCGCATCCTCGGCCTGTCGCTGGCCGGCTGGAACGCCATCGCCAGCCTTGTCCTCGCCGCCGTCGCCTTCCGCGGCGCCCTCACCCGCGATTAAGTACTGCGCCGACGCGAAATCGTTCAAAGAATTCGGCAGGCTGAGTCGTATGGAGTGATTGTCGAGAACCGAAGCGGAGCGGACATTTGGTCCGTGAGCATCGGAAGCGCAGACAATTGCTCCAGACGGCCAGCCTCCCGAATTCTCCAACGATCTCAAGGTTCGAGTTCAACATCCCAGTAGAGATAATCCATCCAGCTTTCATGCAGATGGTTGGGCGGGAACAGGCGACCGTTGTTGTGCAGATCATGCACCGTCGGCTGGAAAGGCTTCTGCAGCGGCCACATCTTGGCATGCGCCGGCATCATGCCGCCCTTCCTGAGATTGCAGGGCGAACAGGCGGCGACGACATTCTCCCACGTCGTCGCGCCGCCACGATGGCGGGGGATGACGTGATCGAAGGTCAGATCCTCGGGCGTGCCGCAATATTGGCACTGGAAGCGGTCGCGCAGGAAGACATTGAAGCGAGTGAAGGCCGGATGCCTGGACGGCTTCACATAGGCCTTCAGGCTGACGACGCTCGGCAGCTTCATCGAGAAGGTCGGCGAGGATACGGCGTGCTCGTATTCGGCGACGATATTCACGCGGTCGAGGAACACCGCCTTGATGGCGTCCTGCCACGACCAGAGCGACAGAGGGTAATAGCTGAGCGGACGGTAATCCGCATTCAGCACCAGCGCTGGAAGCCCATCCGGAGATACGGCAACCGTCACGTGTTGACCTCCTTCGTTCTAGGACCGAACGGCGCGGATACTGTAAGCCCGACATGACAGGGATGTGAAGCGGATTGTCGCGTCGCTGAAGCGCCAAAAACGCATGATTTTTATGCCTTTTCGCGGATTCAGGCCGGGGGCGCGGCATCCCGCCCCCTGGTTTCGCGATAATAGGACCAGAAAAGCCGCGATGCGACACCTCGCCACGGGCTCCATGATTCGGCCAATGCGATCAGCGTTTTCTCCGGCGGACGCGGATCGATCCCGAGCGCATGGCCGACGGCGCTCTGCAAGGCGACGTCGCGCGCGGGGAAGATGTCGGGGTGGCCGGCGGCAAACAAAAGATACACTTCCGCCGTCCACGGGCCGATGCCGGGCACCGCCGTCATCGTCGTGATCGCCTCCTGGGCGTCGAGCGAACAGAGGTGGTGAAGGTCGAGGCCGCCGACCACGGCCTGGGCGACGGCGATCAGACCACGCTGCTTCGGCCGCGACAGGCCGGCCTCGCGAAACATGTCCTCGCCGGCGGCAAGGATCGCCTGCGGCGTCAAGGGATCGACGAGCCTGATCAGCCGTCCAAAGATGGCATCGGCACTGGCGCGGGACACTTGCTGTGAGACGACGATCGAGGCGAGGCTCCTGAACCCTGGCTCCGAGAGCCGCAGCGGCACTTCGCCTGCCATGCCGCGTACCTTTTCCAGCCGCGGGTCGATCACGCAAAGCGCGTCGAGCCCCCGTGCAATGTCGTCGAGCGTGGCGATGCGTTGCATGCTTTCTTGTTCCTTGATCCTCTACAGGGTAGCAATTGGCGAAGCGCCGCAAAACATGATTGCCGCCGGACAGATGACACTCCTGACATTCCGCTTCGCGCCCAGCCCCAACGGCGAACTGCATCTCGGCCATGCCTATTCGGCGCTGCTCAATCAAAAATTGGCGCGCGCCGCCGGCGGGCGGCTGCTGCTGCGCATCGAGGACATCGACACGACGCGCTGCACGCCGCAATTCGAGGCAGGCATGCTTGCCGATCTGAAATGGCTGGGGCTTGGCTGGGAGGAGCCGGTGCGCCGCCAGTCCGAGCATTTCGCCGAGTATGGGGCGACGCTTGACCGGCTGATCCGCGAGGAACTCGTCTACCCCGCCTTCATGAGCCGTGGCGAAATCCGCGCCTTCATCACCGACAGCGAACGGCGCGGGCGCGACTGGCCGCGCGATCCCGACGGCGTGCCGCTCTATCCCCCGGCCGACAAGGCGCTGCCGGTGAAGGAACGCAAACGACGGATCGCCGACAACGCGCCCTTCGCCTGGCGGCTGGATGTCGGCACCGCCATGGCGCGTGTCGGCAAGGACCTCGCATGGGCCGAATTCGTGGATGAGACGCTTTCCGCGACGCGCTCCGTCGAAGCCCGTCCGCAGGACTGGGGCGACGTGATCGTGGCGCGCCGCGATATCCCGACCAGCTACCACCTCGCGGTCGTCATGGACGATGCGCTGCAAGGCGTCAGCCATGTCGTGCGCGGACAGGATCTGTTTTCCGCCACCGGCGTGCAACGCCTGCTGCAGGAAGTCCTGGAACTGCCGCGGCCGGCCTATTTCCACCATCGTCTCATCCTCGGGCCGGACGGACGAAAGCTGTCGAAGAGCCTGAAGGACACGGGCCTTGCCGCCTTGCGCGATGCCGGCGCGTCCCCGGAGGACGTCAGGCGGATGGTCGGGCTTTGATCTCTGCGCGGTTAGAGCAAACCACGCCTCGAATCCGCCGCCCGTTGAATTCCGGTGATGCATGGATCAATCGTTTCGTTTTGCGCGCCGGGTTGAACCGGATTAGAGCAGCGCCAACGGTCAATTCTCTGCAGCGCGGCGGTCTCCGGAAAATGCACAGCATCAAGCGGTTCATCCCCGCCACCTTCGTTGTCCTGTGGGCAACCGGCTTCATCGGCGCGCGCTACGCCATGCCATGGGCGGAGCCGTTCACCTTCCTCGCCGCACGTTTCGTCATAGCTGCCATCTTGCTGGCTATCCTGATGCCCGTGCTGGGCTCGAAGCGAGCCACGCGCGAAGAAGCGCTGCATGCCACCGGCGCGGGCATCCTGATGCATGGTGTCTATCTCGGCGCCGTCTTCTGGGCCATCCACAGGGGCATGCCGGCGGGGTTCTCGGCCCTGATCGTCGGCCTGCAGCCGCTGATCACGGCCGTTCTTGCCGGCAAGTTTCTCGGCGAGGCGATCCTGCCGCGCCACTGGCTTGGCCTCGGCATCGGCCTCGTCGGCATCGTCATCGTGCTGTGGCCAAAGCTCGGGGCGCTCGGCGGCGGCGTGACGGCGGCCACGCTGACCGCCTCGCTGGTCTCGGTGCTCGGCATGAGCGCCGGCACCATCTGGCAGAAGCGCTTCGCCTCCGGCGGCGACCTCGTCGCGGCGACCATGTGGCAATATGTCGGCGGTGCCTCGCTGATGATACTGGCCTCGCTCGCTTTTGAAACACGCACCGTCGTCATCAACGGCGAATTGATCTTCGCCATGGCCTGGCTGGTACTGGTGCTGTCGCTCGGCGCCATCTTCCTGTTGATGCTGATGATCCGCGACGGCGAGATGTCGAAAGTCGCCTCGCTGTTCTACCTGGTGCCGGCGGTGACGGCCATCATCGCCTGGGCCCTCTTCGACGAGCAGCTCAATGCGCTGCAGATCGTCGGCATGGCGATTACGACCTTCGGCGTTGGCCTGGCAACGGCTCGACAGACCAGGGCACAGGGTCAGCCGACTCGGGCACGCGCCTCCAGGTAGCGGCTGATCGCGGCATTGAGCTCGCCGCCAAGGATGAAGATCGCCGAGATCATATAAAGGAAAACCACCGCGATCATGATCGAGGCAAGGCCGGCATAGGTCGTCACATAGGACGAGAAATGATCGAGGTAGGAAGCGAAGACGGTCGAGCCGACAAGCCATGCCGCCAATGTGAAGATGATGCCCGGTACGATCGACACGAGGCGGCGCTTGCCCGCCGGGAGCCAGAAATGCACGGAAAACAGCCCGCCGACAATGACCACCGAGGCGATGACGTAACGCCATAGCGTGATCGTGCCCATATAGGGCTTGATACCCTCGATATGGGCTTCGGCGAGCCGCGCCAGCAGCGGCGCGAACACCAGAAGCACGCTGATGGCCAGGAACCCGGCCGTCGCGATCAGCACGAAGACGATGCTCTGCACCCGGCGGTAGATGATGCCGCGCGTCTCAGACACGCGATAGGCGCGGTTGAGCGAGGTGCGCAGCGCCTCGATGCCGTTCGAGGCAAAGTAGGCAGCCAGCAGCACGCCATACGTCAAAAGGTCGGTGCGCCTGACGGTCAGTACATTGAGCACTTCACGCGCGATCGGCTTGGCGATCTGTTCGGGCCAGGTGTCGAAGACCAGGTGCACCGCGGTGTCGGAGAACGCCTGCGCGCCAAGGAAGCTGGCGAGCGTCGTGGCAAAGATCAGGAACGGGAACAGCGCCATCAGCGAGGTGATCGCCAGATGGCTGGCCATCGCCCAGCCGTCATCGGTGTTGAAATGGCCGAGCGCGTCATAGAGAACGCGCTTGAGGGCTACGATCTTCCGCATTGAGAACCGCGTCCCTCCAATTGTCTCCACGCCGGGAATATGGGAAGGGATTGCGGCAAATGGCAACCCTTGGCGAAACCACGAGCAATCCCGCGCGAGAATTGCGCTCGATCATCGTCACCGGCGCATCCTCGGGAATAGGCGCCCACTGCGCACGTGCGTTGAAGACCGAAGGCTGGCGGGTGTTCGCGACGGCGCGCAAGCCTGAGGATATCGCTGCGCTCGAGGCTGACGGCATCGAGGCCTTCTATCTCGATTATAGCGAAGCCGCATCCATTGAGGCGCTGGTTGCATCGGTTCTCGAGCGTACGGGCGGCAAGCTCGATGCGCTGTTCAACAATGGCGCCTACGCTCAGCCCGGCGCCGTCGAGGACTTGGCCGTTGCGGCGCTCAAGGAGCAATTCGAGGCGAATTTCTTCGGCTGGCATGACCTGACCCGCCGTCTGGTGCCGGTGATGCGCCGTCAGGGTCATGGCCGCATCGTGCATTGTTCGTCGATCCTCGGCCTGACGCCGGTGCGCTTTCGCGGTGCCTATTCGGCGTCGAAACACGCGCTGGAGGCCTTGATGCTTTGCCAGCGCCAGGAACTGGCCGGCAGCGGCGTCCATGTCTCGCTGATCGAGCCTGGGCCGGTGACATCGAAGATCGCCAGCAATGGGCTGGTGTGGTTCTTGAAGAACATCGACCACGAGAACTCCGTGCATCGTGCGGACTACCAGGCACAACTGGAACGGCTGAGGGCCGGCGGCAGCCAATCACGGCTGAAGCCTGGGCCGGAAGTGGTTCACAAGGCGCTGCGCCATGCACTTCTGTCGCGGCGCCCGCGCCCGCACTATGTGGTAACAGTGCCGGCCAGAATCGGCGCCGCGCTCAAGCGCGTCCTGCCGGCATCGATGCTCTATCGCCTGCTCGCCAAACGCGCCTGACGCAAGGGAACTGGGAACGCAACAATGGCCACCACCTTCAACATCCTCGCCATTCTGGTCATGGTCGCCGTGGTGATCGTGCTCATTCGCGGTCTCATCAACATGATGCGTGGCGGTTCCGGCGTCACCTCGAACAAGCTGATGCAGGCGCGTGTTCTCCTGCAGGCCATGGCGCTGGCGCTGATTCTGCTGGCGGTGTATTTCACCCGCAAGTGAGGATATCGGCCGTTCGGGAGGCGACGTGGTCAAGCTCAACAAGATCTACACCCGCACCGGCGACGATGGCACCACGGGTCTCGGAACCGGCGAACGGCGGCTGAAATCCGATCTGCGGGTGGACGCCTATGGCACGGTCGACGAGGCCAATGCCTGCATCGGCATGGCCCGCGTCCACACCGCGCAGACCTATCAGGCGATCGACGCCATGCTTTCCCGCATCCAGAACGATCTCTTCGATCTCGGCGCCGATCTCGCCGTGCCCGACGACGGCAAGCCGCTCGGCTATGAGCCGCTGCGCATCATCGCCGCGCAGACCGGCCGGATCGAAAAGGATATCGACCTGCTCAACAAGGACCTTCAGCCGCTCAGATCCTTCGTGCTGAACGGCGGCTCGCCGGCGGCCGCCGCCCTGCATCTGGCCCGCACCGTGGCGCGGCGGGCCGAACGGCTGATGGTGGCCCTGGCCCAGGACCCGCGCGAGCACGTCAACCGCGACGCGCTGAAATACATCAACCGTGTCTCGGATTTCCTGTTTGTCGCCGCTCGGGCGGTCAATGACAACGGAAATGCCGACGTGCTATGGGTTCCCGGCAAGAACCGCTGAACTGTCCGAAAAGCGGAAGGGGCCGGGGATCGATGTTCATCCCGCTTTACGACACCAACAGGCTGCGGCATATCAGGCTGCAATATGTGACGATCGGCCTGATCGTGGTCAACGCCGTGGTCTATCTCATCACATCGCTCGGCGGCGAGAACTTCACCAATGCCGCGGTGCTCGGCCTCGGCTTCATCCCGTCGGTCGTTCATGACACCGCCGAGCTCGACCCCCGCTTTGTCGTCATCCCCGAAAGCCTGAGCTATCTCACCTATTCCTTCCTGCATGCTGACATCTTCCACCTGGGTGGCAATATGCTGTTCCTGTGGGTGTTCGGCGACAATGTCGAGGACGCGCTCGGCCATGTCCGCTATCTCATCTTCTACCTCTTGTGCGCCATCGCCGGAGCAGCCTTCCAGGGGCTCGTCGGATGGGACTCGCAGGTGCCGCTCATCGGTGCGTCGGGCGCCATTGCCGGCGTGGTCGTCGCCTATCTGATCCTCTATCCGCGCGTGAAGGTATGGGTGCTGGCTTTTGCCCGCATCCCGCTGCGCATTCCAGCCTTCATCCCGCTCGTCCTGTGGGTGCTTTTCCAGGTGGTGATGTTCGTCGCCGGCGGCGAGGACCAGATTTCCTGGGCTTGCCATATCGGCGGCATCATCGCCGGAGCCGTACTGGTGCTTGTCCTGCGCAGCCGCGGCGTACCGCTGTTTGCGCCCGCTGACGAGGATGTCGCCGTTACCCGTCCCGAACAGTCTCCGGTTTCCGCCCCGATGACGCCCGAGCCGCCCGCCGCGACGCCGCGCTGGGGGCGTGGAAACACGTCCAGTCCCGACTGAACCGATTTGAGCGGCTTGCCGCGTATTGACGTGCAGGGTTGCCGCAACTACGGAAACGTCTCCGTCCGAGCCCAAGGCGGTCAAAGACCAGAATTTCCATCCGGCCAGAATTCCGTCTGGCCGGAATTCAGTCAGGAATGTCGGCTTTCGACAACTCAGAAGGGGCGCAGGCTGTTATAGCGCGCCCAACTATCGTGAAGAGGTGACAGGCAAATGAAGATCCTTGTGCCCGTGAAGCGGGTTGTGGATGCGAATGTGAAGGTTCGCGTGAAGGCTGACGGTTCGGCGGTGGAGCTCGCCAACGTCAAGATGGCGATGAACCCCTTCGACGAGATCGCGGTCGAAGAAGCGATCCGGCTGAAGGAAGCCGGCAAGGCTGAAGAGATCATCGTCGTTTCGATTGGTCCGCAGCAGGCGCAGGAAACCCTGCGCACCGCGCTCGCCATGGGCGCCGACCGCGCCATCCTGGTCAAGACCGACGAGCAGACCGAGCCGCTCGGCGTTGCCAAGGTGCTGAAGGGCGTCGTCGACGCCGAGAAGCCCGGCCTCGTCATCCTCGGCAAGCAGGCGATCGACGATGATTCCAACCAGACCGGCCAGATGTTGGCCGCATTGCTCGGCTGGGCGCAGGGCACCTTCGCCTCCAAGGTCGTGATCGAGGGCGACAAGGCCAAGGTGACGCGCGAAGTCGACGGCGGCCTGCAGACGGTGGAGCTGAAGATGCCGGCGATCGTCACCGCCGACCTTCGCCTCAACCAGCCGCGCTATGCCTCGCTGCCCAACATCATGAAGGCCAAGAAGAAGCAGCTCGACGAAAAGACCCCGGCCGACTACGGCGCCGACGTCAAGCCGCGGCTGAAGGTCATCAAGACCGAGGAGCCAAGCGGCCGCAAGGCGGGCGTCAAGGTCAAGAGCGTCGCCGAACTGGTCGACAAGCTCAAGAACGAAGCCGGCGTGCTGTAAGCGATCGGGAAAGGAAAAAGAAAATGGCTATTCTTCTGATTGCTGAACACGACAACGCCACGCTTTCCGACCAGACTGCCAAGGCGCTTTCGGCCGCCCTGCAGATCGGTTCGGACGTGCATGTGCTGGTTGCCGGCAAGGGCGCCAAGCCGGCAGCGGATGCCGCCGCCAAGCTCAAGGGCGTAAGCAAGGTGCTGCTCGCCGACGCCGACGAACTCACCGAGCGTCTCGCCGAACCGATGGCCGCGCTCGTGGTGTCGTTGGCTGGCGCCTATGACACCATCATCGCGCCGGCGACCTCGTCGGGCAAGAATGTCGCGCCGCGCGTTGCCGCGCTCCTCGATGTCGCGCAGGTGTCCGAGATCATCGAAGTGGTCTCGCCCGACACCTTCAAGCGGCCGATCTATGCCGGCAACGCCATCCAGACGGTGCAGTCGACCGACGCCAAGAAGGTCATAACCGTCCGCACGGCCTCCTTCCAGGCTGCCCCCGAGGGTGGCTCGGCGGCGGTCGAGACGATCAAGGCGGCGGCCAATCCCGGCCTGTCCACCTTCGTCGAGAACAGGCTGTCGGAGACCGACCGTCCGGAACTGACCTCGGCCAAGATCATCATCTCGGGCGGCCGCGCGCTCGGCTCCTCGGAGAAGTTCCAGGAGGTCATCCTGCCGGTCGCCGACAAGCTCGGTGCCGCCGTCGGTGCTTCCCGCGCCGCGGTCGATGCCGGCTACGCGCCGAACGACTGGCAGGTCGGCCAGACCGGCAAGGTGGTGGCGCCCGATCTCTACATCGCCGTCGGCATCTCCGGCGCCATCCAGCATCTTGCCGGCATGAAGGATTCCAAGGTCATCGTCGCCATCAACAAGGACGAGGAGGCACCGATCTTCCAGGTTGCCGACTACGGCCTCGTCGGCGACCTCTTCGTCATCCTGCCGGAACTGCAAAAGGCGCTTTGACGCTTTCTGCCAAAGCGTATTAAATTGTGAGGGGTGGGGTAGACGAAGTCGCCCCGCCCTTTTAGTTTGCACCGCACAAAAAGCAGGCTGCAAAGGCCTTTTGACGGGATCGGTGTAATGAGCAAGATCGAGACGATCGGCATCATCGGCGCGGGCCAGATGGGCGGTGGCATCGCCCATGTCTCCGCGCTTTCGGGCTACAAGGTGCTGATCTACGATATATCGCCCGACCGGATCGAGAAGGGCATCGCCACCATCAGCGGCAACATGGCCCGTCAGGTGGGGTCCGGCAAGCTCGACGAGAAGGTGCGCAACGACGCGATGGCGCGCATTTCGGCAGCTCCGGCCATGGCCGATCTTGCCGGCGCCGATCTCGTGATCGAGGCGGCGACCGAAGACGAGACGGTCAAGCGCAAGATTTACGCGCAGCTCTGTCCCCTCCTCAATCCCGAAGCCATCCTGGCGACCAACACCTCGTCGATCTCGATCACGCGGCTCGCCGCGCAGACCGACCGGCCGGAGCGTTTCATCGGCATCCATTTCATGAATCCGGTGCCGCTGATGAAGCTGGTCGAGCTGGTGCGCGGCATTGCCACCGAGGACCAAACCTTCGAGGCGGCAAAGACCTATGTGAAGCAGCTCGACAAGACGATCACGGTTTCGGAGGATTTTCCGGCCTTCATCGTCAACCGCATCCTGCTGCCGATGATCAACGAGGCGATCTACACGCTCTACGAGGGCGTCGGCTCCGTCGATGCCATCGACACCGCCATGCGGCTCGGCGCCAACCATCCGATGGGGCCGCTGCAGCTTGCCGATTTCATCGGCCTCGACACCTGCCTGTCGATCATGCAGGTGCTGCACGACGGCCTGTCGGATTCGAAATACCGCCCCTGCCCGCTGCTGGTCAAATATGTCGAGGCCGGCTGGCTCGGCCGCAAGACCGGGCGTGGTTTCTACGACTATCGCGGCGAACATCCCGTTCCGACGCGCTAGTCAGGTTCGCGTCAGCGAACAGGCCGCCGGCCGATTGACCCTGATCAGGACGCGGCAGCCAGCGGCTCGGGCGGTTCTGTCTTGTTGTCGACCCCATCCGGCGCGACGGAAACGCATCCACGGCCGGCCGCCTTGGCGGCATAGCAAGCAGCGTCGGCTCTCGCGATGATTTCGTCGACCTCGCCACAATTGGCGCCGATCGCAGCCAACCCGATGCTGGCGCCGATCAGGTGGGGACGGCCGTCCCAGGTGAAATCCAGGCCGGCTATCGCATCGATGATGGATCGCGCCACAATCTTGGCGCGGGCAGCCGAACCCGATTTCAGGATGACCGCGAATTCGTCGCCGCCCAGGCGCGCGACGATGTCTTCGGGGCCAAGGACGCCGCGGATAGCCTCGGCGACCCGCTTGAGCAAGGCGTCTCCTGCCGCGTGGCCGCCAGTGTCGTTGACCAGTTTGAAGTGATCGAGGTCAACGAACATGAACTGATGTCCGCCGCCTCCGGCCGACACTGTCGTACAGTCCTTGCGCGCCTGAGCGACCAGTTCCTCCATCGTGCGGATGAAGCTCGAGCGATTGGCAAGGCCGGTCAGCGCGTCATGCGCGGCGGCGTGGGCAAGCTGTCGCTGCAGCGCGCGCGCATCGGTGAAATCCTGGAAGACGATGACCAGTCCGCAGAACTCGTTCCGCTCGTTCATGATCGGCGACACGACCTGACGGATGCTGCATCGCGTGTCGTCGCGCCGGATGAGGACGGCGCGGCTGTTCTGGTCGGAAGGGGCCTGGCCGATCGCCGGCCGAGTTACGCCGATCCTGTGACCCGTCTCCTCGTCTACCGCCCAGTAGACATGACCGAGCATCTTGCCGAGGGCCTCGCCGCCGGAAACTCCGGTCAGCTTTTCGGCGACCGGATTCATGAAGGTGACGCGGTTCGCGGCGTCGGTACAGATAACGGCATCGCCGATCGACTGGAGCGTCACTCTGAGTCGTTCCTTCTCGTCGGCGAGCATTGTCGCCGACACGGCGAGGCACTCTTCGGCCTGCTTGCGCCGGGTGATGTCGGTCAGGCTGCCAATGGCCCTGATCAGCCTCCCCCCGGCGTCACGCTCGATGACCTTGCCGCGGTCGAGGATCCATATCCAGTGGCCGTCCTTGTGGCGCATCCTGAACTCGGCCTCGAAGAATGGCGTCTTGCCTTCGAGATGGGCGCGATCCGCCTCGGCGACGGTCTCGCGATCGTCGGGATGGATCATCGTCAGCCAATGGTCGGGATCGCCATCGAGCTCGCCATCCGCATAACCAAGCATCCTGACCCAGGTCGAGGAATAGGTCGTGCCGCCCTTGCGCATGTCGAGGTCCCAGACGCCTTGGCCGGCGCCGGCGAGAGCGAAATTCCAGCGCGTTTCCGCTTCGGCGACGCGCGCCTCGGCCTGCTTGCGTGCGTCGATGTTCTCGATCTGCGAGACGAGATAGAGCGGACGGCCGCTTTTCTCGTCGCGAATGACGGAACCGGCAAGATGGGCCCAGACGGGGGTGCCGTCCTTCCGCAGGTAGCGCTTCTCGAACTGGAAGGCGTCGACGGTGCCGGCCTTCAGACCGGCCATCGTTTCCCGCCCTATCTGCAGATCGTCGGGATGCGTGATCTGGAAAAAGGTCAGCGCCTCGATCTCCTCGCGGCTGTAGCCGAGCATGGCGGCGAAGGCCGGATTGGCCTCGAGAATGCGCCCGTCGAGGCCGACAACGGCGATACCGATCGCCGAATCCTTCATCGCGCGGCGGAAGCGCTCTTCGCTCTGCGCGATCTGCCGGCGGTCCTTGGTGATCCGCCGAGCGAACAGGGCGGCGAGGAAGAGGCCACCCACCGCCACCCCTGCCGAGATCCGCAGCCAGAGTTTCAGCGCGTCAGGGCCGAGATCCAGTCGCGACAACACCATCGAGGCAACCGCGGCACAGAGGCCGGCCACGAGCAGCGCCGACCCTGCGTGCCCAAAAAATCGTCGGCCGGTCAATCCTCGCCACATCGCGATACGTGCCACCCCCGTGCGCAAACGGATGTTGTCGCGCTGAGCCTGATGGATTGGCTTTAAGGAAAGGTTGCCTGCGGCATGCCCGCGCCATCGCTAACCGACAAACATTGCCGGCATGATTAAGGATCCGTGTGCACGGAGCGCGATCGCGGCGGGCACTACCAGCGCACGAAAAACCGCCCGCCGAGCGCGCCGAGCAGCGCCAGCATCGCGATCGCTATGGTGTACCAGGTGGCGACGAAAAGCGGCGAATCGTCAAAGCAGTGCGCGGCGTAGAAGGTCGCAGCCAGTCCGCCGGCGAGCAGGCCGGCGACCGCTCCGGCAAGCACCGGCCGTGTCGGTGCGCCGTAGCGCAGCATCCACAGGAAGATGGCAAGCGGGCCGATGCCGATTAGCGGAATGAAGCCCATGCAGATCATCATGTTGGAGCCGACAAGGCGCGTTCCCCAGTCGGCTTCCGGCACAGCGAAAAGCTCCAGAACCACCGCCACCGCGACCAGCAGTGGAGCGGCCACCATCCAGGCCATCGCCCGGCCGGTGGCCGCGCCGGGCGTCGACAACGCACGGATCAGCGCGAAGGCGCTGACAGCAAGCACGATGGTGAAAACGAACTTTGAGACAAAACGCATCGTGTGCATCGCTGCCATGAAGTCCGGGCGCGGGCCGATCGTCAGCAGGAAAACGACTGCCGCGATGATGGCGGCCGCACCGGCGGCCAGCCACCATGCCGAGCTCAGCGGCATCGCCTTGCTGCGGGCATCGGCGTCCAGCGCCTTGATGAGATCGTCCGTCCTCATGTCATTCCCGCCCGAACCGCCCCTGCCCAAATCGCTTGGCTATCGCGGCAAGTCCCCGATGCAGCGACACCCGCACCGCCGTCTCGCTGATGCCGAATTTCGCCGCGGTCTCGCCGATTGACCGTCCTTCCACCGATACGGCCGAAACCACCGAACGCTGTGCCGGCGACAGCCCGTCCAGGGCCCGGTTTATGTCGCGCTCGCTGACGGTTTCCGTTTCCGGCTCGGCGAAAGTCTCGGCGATATCGTCGACATCGATCTCGATGCGCCGTCCACGCCGCCGGAACGCATCGATGAGCTTGAAGCGGGCAATCGCATAGATCCACGGCAACACCGGCGCATCCTGGCGCCAGGTATGCCGTTTCACATGAATGGCCAGCAAGGTTTCCTGCACGACATCCTCGGGATCGACCCCGCCCTGTACGATCTTGCGCCTGACAAAACCGCGCACCAGCGCGGCAATCCGGTGCAGAAAGTCGGCATAGGCCCTTTCGTCTCCCGCGATCGCGGCTCGCATCAGCCGGGAAAGCTCGGCCTCATCCTTGCCGCTCACAAGAGTTACTCCCCGGGTTTTCGCGCCTTGGCGCTGATTTGTTACGTGGCCGGCGAAATAATGTCCAAGGCAAATTACGGGCAAATCACGAAAGTTTGCGGGTTCCGGAGCGGCGACCGCAAACCGCTTCGCCTTACATCGGTAACGGCCTCGCGAACACACAACGGGCCAATCCGCCGAGCGGGCATCACGCGGAATTGTCCATCTGGCACCGGCTTTTGCGCCTCAGCGACCGATTGAAGCAGATCATCAATCTTGACTATCGCTGTCAGGTATCGATAGGTGCAGCCTGCGAGACCAAGACCAACGAGACCGAGGACGACGCCATGAGATACGCTCTTTCCACCCTTGCCGGCGCGGCGGCGCTTGCAATCAGCCTGATCGCCGGCCCGGCGATGGCGGAAGACGATGGCATCATTGTCTACAACGCCCAGCACGAAAACCTGACCAAGGCGTGGGCCGAAGGCTTCACCAAGGAAACCGGCATCAAGGTCACCGTGCGCAATGGCGGCGACAGCGACTTCTCCAACCAGATCGTCGCCGAAGGCTCATCCTCGCCGGCCGACGTGTTCCTGACCGAAAACTCGCCGGCCATGGTGCTGGTCGAGAGTGCCGGCCTGTTCGCACCCGTCGACGCCGACACGCTGGCGCAGGTTCCTCAGGACTATCAGCCGGCCAGCGGCAAATGGGTCGGCATCGCGGCGCGCAGCACCGTCTTCGCCTACAACAAGACCAAGCTCAACGCCGATCAGTTGCCCAAGTCGCTGCTCGATCTCGCCGACCCAAGCTGGAAAGGCCGCTGGGCCGCCTCGCCATCGGGTGCCGATTTCCAGGCGATCGTCAGCGCGCTTCTTCAGCTCAAGGGCGAGACCGCCACGGCGGACTGGCTGAAGGCAATGAAAACGAATTTCACCGCCTACAAGGGCAACAGCACGGTGATGAAGGCGGTCAATGCCGGCGAGATCGAAGGCGGCGTGATCTACCACTATTACTACTTCGGCGATCAGGCCAAGACAGGCGAAAACAGCAAGAATGTCGAGCTGCACTACTTCAAGAACCAGGACCCGGGTGCCTTTGTCTCGATTTCCGGCGGCGGCGTGCTGGCCTCGAGCAAGCATCCGAAGGAAGCCCAGGCCTTCCTGAAATGGGTCACGGGCAAGGGTGGCCGGGAGATCCTGAAGACCGGCGATTCCTTCGAATACGCGGTCGGCAAGGGTGCCGAGTCCAATCCGAAGCTGGTGCCGCTGGCCGATCTGCAGGCGCCGAAGGTCGACGCAACGACATTGAACTCGAAGAAGGTCACCGACCTGATGACCGCAGCCGGCTTGCTTTAGTTGCCGTTCGTCCTAAAAGGACAACCGACCGCGCTCCCGCGGGGAATTCACCTTCCGCGGGAGTGCTTTGTTTTTCGAGATGGCATTCGTCCATGACGACACGCTGTGTTCCCGACCGCAATCGCGGTCCTTCAATTGCTGCCACCGGGCGGCAGCGGCGCGGCGCCTGAACTGATGCAGTCCGTGGTCGATCTCGCACGCTCGGGCCTGCCTTCGGGCACAGGCCAAAGAACGCTGCGGCGCATGGCACCATGGATAGTCATCGCCGCCATCTTCGTTTCGCTGCTGTCGCTGCTGCCGCTTGCCTTCATTATCTGGATCGCGGTGCAGACCGGCTGGGAAACCGTCTCGGCGCTGGTCTTTCGGCCGCGCGTCGGCGAGCTTCTGGTCAACACCGGCCTGCTGGTGTTGCTGGCCGTGCCGATCGCCATCGTGCTGTCGGTTGCGCTGGCCTGGCTGACCGAACGCAGCGATCTGCCTGGCGCCCGGCTCTGGTCCTGGCTGTGCGTGGCGCCGCTGGCCATCCCCGCTTTCGTGCACAGCTATGCGTGGATCACCATGGTACCGCGGCTGCACGGTCTTTGGGCTGGCGTGCTTGTTTCCGTCATCGCCTATTTCCCGTTCCTCTACCTGACGGTGTCGGCGGCACTGCGCCGTCTCGATCCTGCCCTGGAGGACGCCGCGGCGGCGCTCGGCCTTGGACCCTGGCGTGTCTTCCTGCGCGTCGTGCTGCCGCAACTGCGTCTCGCCATCTGCGGCGGCTCGCTGCTGGTCGGACTGCATCTGCTGGCCGAGTATGGCCTCTATGTCTTCATCCGCTTCGACACCTTCACCACGGCGATCGTCGACCAGTTCCAGTCGACCTTCAACGGACCGGCAGCCAACATGCTGGCCGGCGTGCTGGTGAGCTGCTGCTTCGTGCTGCTCGGCATCGAAGTGCTCGTGCGCGGCGAAGAGCGCTATGCCCGCGTCGGCTCCGGCGCCGCGCGCTCTCAGCAGCGCACGCGTCTCGGTCGCGCCACCATCCCCAGCCTGTTGTTGCTCCTCGCCACCACACTGCTGGCGCTTGGCGTGCCGTTCGTCACCATCGGCCGCTGGCTTGTCGCCGGCGGCATGGAAGTCTGGCGCTTCGACGAGATTGGCCTGGCGCTCGGCCAGACGCTGTTCCTGGCGCTTGCCGGCGCGTTGCTGGCCACCGTTGCCGCCATGCCGATGGCCTGGATCTCGATCCGCGCGCCGGGACCGCTGCAACGCTTGCTGGAGAGTTGCAACTACATTGTCGGCTCGCTGCCCGGGGTCGTCATTGCGCTGGCGCTGGTAACCATCACCGTGCGCGTCGCGCTGCCGCTCTACCAGACCCTGTTCACCATCCTGGTTGCCTATGCGCTGATGTTCCTGCCGCGTGCCCTGGTCAGCCTGCGGGCGTCGATCGCCCAGGCGCCGGTCGAGCTCGAACGCGCCGCCTCGAGCCTCGGCCGGCCGCCGCTCAATGCGCTGTGGTCGACGACGATCCGCCTTTCGGCACCGGGTGCCGCCGCCGGCATGGCGCTGGTGGCGCTCGGCATCATGAACGAACTGACCGCGACCCAGATGCTGGCGCCGAACGGCACCCGCACGCTGGCGATGGCGTTCTGGTCCTACAGCGGCGAGATTGATTATGCCTCGGCGGCGCCTTACGCCTTCATCATGGTGGCGATGTCGCTGCCCCTGACCTGGCTGCTCTATGTCCAGTCGAAACGGATGGCCGGACGATGAGCTTTCTCGAGATCAGTGGCCTGCACAAGCATTACGGACCGGTGGCGGCACTTGCCGGTGTCGATCTGAGTGTCGCCAGCGGCAGCCGCACCGCGATCGTCGGCCCGTCCGGCTGCGGCAAGACGACCTTGCTGCGGCTAATCGCCGGTTTCGAGGCGCCGGACCAGGGCCGCATCGCGCTCGACGGCGAAGTACTGGCCAATGGCGGCAATGCCGTGCCGGCGCACCGCCGCGGTATCGGCGTGGTGGCGCAGGACGGCGCCCTGTTCCCGCATCTGACCATCGGCGACAACATCGGTTTCGGCATCAGCCGCGGCGACGACAAGCGCTCCGAGCGCATCGTCGAACTCGCCTACATCGTCGGACTGGACAAGGCGATCCTCAAACGCCGCCCGCACGAGCTCTCCGGCGGCCAGCAGCAGCGTGTGGCGCTGGCCCGCGCCATGGCGATGAAGCCCCGGCTGATGCTTCTCGACGAGCCGTTCTCGGCGCTGGACACCGGCCTGCGTGCCTCGATGCGCAAGGCGGTGGCCGAGCTTCTGGAAGCGGCCGGCATCACCACCATCCTGGTGACGCACGACCAGGCCGAGGCGCTGTCCTTCGCCAGCCAGGTGGCGGTGATGCGCGACGGCAAGTTCTCGCAGGTCGACACGCCGCGCGAGCTCTATCTCAGACCCAGGGACAGGATGATCGCCGAGTTCCTCGGCGACGCCATCATCCTGCCGGCAAAGATATCGGGTGGTTTCGCCAACTCGCCGCTCGGCCGCATCCCGGTCGACACCGCCGACAATCGCGACGTGGCCCGCATCATGCTGCGGCCCGAGCAGATCGCCCTGAAAAGAACCTCGCGCGAGGGGATGTCGGGCACGCCCGATATGCTGTTCGGCGAAGTGACGGAATCGGAATTCGGCGGCTCGATGTGCATGATCGCGGTGCGGCTCTTGAACAGTGCCGATCCGCCGGACGCGGCCGCGATCGGCAACACGCCGCTGATCCTGCGCAAGCCAGGCATGGATGCCCCTGCGGTCGGCGAGATTGTCCGGCTGACCGTGTTGGGGAAAGCGCACGTGTTTGCCTGAGCGCCCCACGCGTTAACACACGTGTGGATTCAGGCTCGGTCGGGTGCCATGTCCGCGGTGATGCGTTCACCGGTTTCGGCGGAATAGGTCGGCCACTGCTCCAGAAAATCGCAGCCATGCACCACCACGCGCCCGCCTGCGCTGTCGATCAGGATGACCGCGTAGGATGGCGGCGCCTGCTCGACGATCTCGCTCGATCTGTCGAGGGCAAGCGCGAACCTTGCATTCAGGCCGCGCTGTGCCGAGAACGGGATGCCGGCGACCGTGCCGGCGATGTCGCGATGGACGTGACCGAAGAAGATGTGGCGGACGTTTCCATGGCGCTGAAGCCGGCCGAGCAACCGCTCAGCATCCTCGAGACCCAGCGGGTCGAGCTGCGGCAGGCCGAGCCCGACCGGTGGATGGTGCATGAAGACGTAGGCGGCCCTGCCGGCGGCTTCCTCGAGCCGGGCATCGAGCCAGGCAAGCCGGCTTTCGCACAATTCGCCTTCGATGCGCCCTTCCGCCAGGCAATCGAGAAACAGCAGCACTTCGTTGCCGGTGTCATGGACAGACTGCACAAAGCCATTCTCGTCGACCGGGGTTTCCGGGAACGCCGCGACAAGATTGGCCCGCCGGTCATGGTTGCCCGGCAGCAGCCTGTACGGCACCGACAGCCTGCTCAGGGCAACGCGAAGATCGGCATAGCTCTCCGGCGCGCCGGTCTCGGTCAGGTCGCCGGTGAAGACGCAAAGCGCGGCATCGGCGTGATGCGCATTGATGTGCGCGATGCATGACGCCAGCCTTTGATGCAGGTCGGCCCCAAAGCGGCGCTCGCCGCGCCGGTCGAGATGCACATCGGTGACCTGGATGATTTTCATGATGCTTTCCTGGACTTGCCGAGGGCCAGCGGATTCATCACCGCGATGATGGGGGCTTCGGGATCAGAGCGCCGGCTCGGGTACGGATGCCTTGAAGACATCGAGGCGGCTTCCCGTCTCCGACGAGAAGAAATGCATGTCCTCGGGCAAGATCTTCAGCCCGACAGCACTGCCGGGCTCGGGGTGGACCGCCTCCGACGTCATCACCGAAAACGGCGCGCCGTCGAGATCGACATAGATGACCCGCCCCGCGCCCAGTTCCTCGACCAGGTCGACGGTGGCCTTGAGCGCGCCGGCCGTGCCAGGTGCCACCAGCCGGACGGCTTCGGGCCGGATGCCCATCGCGACCTTCGTGCCGACCGGCAGGCCGGCGCGTGCCATGGCCAGGCGCCGGCTGCCACCGAGCAATGACAGCCCGTCGAGTTCGACCGTGCCTTCCAGAATGTTCATCGCCGGCGCACCGACGAAAGTGGCGACGAAGCGGCTGGCCGGTCGGCTGTAGATCTCGGCGGGAGTGCCGACCTGCTCGACGCGTCCGCCGTTCATGACCACCAACCGGTCGGCGAGCGTCATCGCCTCGACCTGGTCATGCGTGACGAAGACGGAGGTGGCGTTCAGCCGGCGATGCAGCTTGCGGATTTCCGAGCGCATCTGGACGCGCAGCTTGGCGTCGAGATTGGACAGCGGTTCGTCGAACAGGAACACCTTCGGCTCGCGGATCATCGCACGGCCCATGGCGACGCGCTGCCTTTGCCCGCCGGAAAGCGCCATCGGCTTGCGGTCGAGCAGATGTTCCAGTTCCAGCGTGCGGGCGACTGCCTGGATCCGCTGCGTGCGCTCAGCCGAGGGAACACCAGCGACCTTGAGCGAATAGCCGATGTTCTGCGCCACGCTCATATGCGGATAAAGCGCGTAGTTCTGGAACACCATCGCGCAGCCGCGCTCGCGCGGCTCGAGCTTGTTGACCACGGTGCCGTCGATGGCGATCTCGCCATCGGAAATCTCTTCCAACCCGGCGATCATTCGCAGAAGCGTGGACTTGCCGCAGCCGGACGGTCCCAGGATGACGACGAATTCGCCCGACGCGAAATCGAGGTCGACCCCGTGCACGACCTGGGTCTTGGCATAGTTCTTCTTGACGCCGCGTATCGCGATGGAGGCCATTTTTCGTCTCCTGTTTATTTCTCGGTGGCGATCAGGCCGCGCACGAACCAGCGCTGCATCAGCACCACGACGACCAGCGGCGGCAGCATGACGATCAGCGTACCGGCCATGGCGATATGCCATTCCGGGGCACCGCCGACATTGGGGATGAGTTGCTTGAGCTCGGTCACCGCCATCGCATGCGACTGGTCGGTGGTGATGAGCAGCGGCCACAGATACTGGTTCCAGGCCCACAGGAACATGATGGTCCCGAGCGCGGCCATGTTGTTGCGCGACAGCGGGAGCAGCACATCGATGAAGAACCGCAGCGGGCCCGCGCCGTCCATGCGCGCGGCCTCGGTCAGTTCGTCCGGCACGGTCAGGAAGAACTGGCGGTACAGGAACGTGCCGGTCGCGGTGGCGACCAGCGGCAGTATCAGGCCGCTATAGGAGTTGAGCAGTCCCAGGCTGAGGGAGACCTGAACACCCGACACTTTTTCGATCAGCCAGGAAAGCCCGGTCAGGTCCAGGATCGCCTGATAAGGCTCGAGTACGTTGGCGACCACAGCGTAGGTCGGCACGATACGCACTTCGAGCGGCAGCATCAGCGTGATGAAGATCAGCCAGAATATCAGCATGCGGCCGGGATAGCGGAAGTACACGATCGAGAAGGCGGTGAGCGCCGAGATGATCACTTTGCCGGCGGCGACGCCGGTCGCCATGATGAGGCTGTTGAGCAGCTTGGGACCGAGGTCGGCCGTCGTCCAGGCGGTCTTGATGTTGACCCAGAAGTCGCTGCCCGGCAGCAACGACATCGGCACATCGTTGACATCCCTGAGATTGTGCGACGCGGCGACCGCCACGACCACGAACGGCGCGACGCAGAAGACGAAGCCGACGAACAGGATCAGATGCGTGAAGAAATTGAGGATTGGGGTGCGCTCGACCATGTCATTCTCACCGGTAGTGCACGCGCCGCTCGATGAAGCGGAACTGGAAGATGGTCAGCACGATGATGAGCAGCATCAGAATGATGCTCTGTGCCGCGGCACCTGAATAGTCGAGGCCTTTGAAGCCGTCGGAATAGATCTTGTAGACCATCAAATTGGTGGCGTTCGCCGGGCCGCCAGCGGTCATGATGTCGACGATGCCGAAGGAATCCTGGAAGCTCTCGGTGATGTTGATGACCAGCAGGAAGAAGATCGTCGGCGTGATCAGCGGGAACTGGATGTCCCAGAAACGCCTGATGACGCCGGAGCCGTCCATGGCCGCCGCCTCGATCAGCGAGCGCGGGATGGCCTGGAATGCGGCGAGGAAGAAGATGAAGTTGTAGCCGACATATTTCCAGGAAAAGGCGGCGATGATCGAAGCCATGGCATCGGCGCCGTCGAGGCCGGGGTCCCAGAAGCCGGGCCAGATCTGGTTGACGACAGCCATGAAGCCGGCTTCAGGCGCCAGGATGAAGCGGAACGCCATCGCCAGCGCGGGTGCGGCGATGCCGTAGGGCCAGATCAGCACCACGCGATAGAGACGCGAGCCGGTGAGCTGGCGATCGGTCAAGGCGGCGAGCACCAGCGCGATGAACATCGCAAGACCAGTGCTGATGCCGGCAAAGACAAGGCTGGCGGTGATCGAGTTCCAGTAGTCGGCGCTGGACAGGATGGAGCGGAAATTGTCGAGCCCGACCCAGATGTTGCCGCCACCCCACGGCTGCTGCAGCGTCAGCGACCAATAGACCGCCTGGCCCGCCGGCCAGTAGAAGAACGTGAAGATCAGGAGGATCTGCGGCACCGCAAAGAGGATGCCGATCGTCCAGCTGCTGAAGGTAACCCGTTTTTCCATCGGTCCCGCCGACGCCGCTCAAACGGCAGTCTAGATTATGAAATGGCCGCCCGTCGATCCAAGCATGATCCCGAAAGTGGAAACCGGTTTTCGGAAGTGATCATGCTCGCAAGAATACGGGCGGCCCTGGAGTTTTCAGCGATCAGGGCAGGGTCTTGCCCGGATAGGTCTGCTGGAAGCGGTCGAGGATGGCGTCGCCGTTCTTGACCAGCGTATCGAGGCCTTCCTGGACGCTGACCTTGTTGGCGAAGATCGCCTGCATCTGCGTGCCGAACTCGGCACGGATCTGGGTAAAGTTGCCCAGCCGGATGCCACGGGTGATATCGGTCGGCTCCGTCGCGGTCAGGCTGGCGATCGCGGTTTCACGGCCCTTGTAGGGCGCCTTGTCGTAGAAGCCGCTGGACTTCATGTAGTCGAAACCCGACTTGGTCACCGGGATGTAGCCGGTGTTGGTCGACCAGAACAAAGCGGTCTTGGGATCGTGGATGAAGTTGAGGAACGCGGCCGCGCCCTTGTATTCCGCATCCGACTTGCCGGAGAGAACCCACAGCGACGCGCCGCCGACGAGCGAGTTCTTGCGCTCGGTGCCGGCATAGACCGGCAGCTCGGCGACATCCCAGTTCATGCCTTCCTTCTGCGTCTTGCCGACGGTGCCGTGATCGCCGACCGAGGTCATGATCACCTGGCAGGTGCCGGAAGCGAACGCCTGGACCATGTCCTGGCCAAGGTCCTTGGACTTGATCTTGATAAGGCCGGCGTCATACCACTTCTTCAGATCGGTGACGTACTGCACGAACTTGGTCTTGTTGACTTCGAGACGGGCGTCGAGGCCGTCATAGCCATTGTTCTTGGTCGCGATCGGCTGGTTGTGGAGGGCCGAGAACTGCTCCATCAGCTGCCAGCTTTCGTTGGCCGAGATGTTGATCGCCATCGGGCAGTCGTAACCGGCGTCCTTCATCGCCTTGAGGTCGGCGCCGACATCTTCCCAGGTCTTCGGCGCCTCGGTCTTGCCGATCTTGGCAAAGGCATCCTTGTTCCAGTACATCAGCGCCGTCGAGGAATTGAACGGGAACGACAGCATCTCGCCCTTCGACGTCGCGTAGTAGCGCGCGATGCCGGGGAAATAATCGCTGTAGTCGATCTTGTAGCCGTTTTCCTCCATCAGCTTGTCGGCCGGCTTGTAGGCGCCCGACAGCATCATGGTTGCGGTGCCGACATCATAGACCTGGACGATCGCGGGCTGCTTGCCGGCGCGGAAGGCGGCGATGGTGTTCTGCAGCGTGGCGTCGTAATTGCCCTGGCTGGTGCAGACGACCTCATAGTCGGACTGCGAGGCGTTGAAGTTCTTGCACAGCGTGTCGACGACACGTGCGAGGTCGCCCGAAAGGCCGAACCAGAAGTCGAATTTTACTGGCTCTGCAAAGGCAGGCATCGCCAGCGCGGTGCTGAGCGCGCCAGCGGCAAGGGCAGCAAAGCCCCGCTTGATGATCGTCATGATTTCTTCCCTCTTGAGTGGCTGTTGACAAGGGTCTTGCGCAAGTCCTTGCCCGCTCTCTTAGAGAAGGTATGTGACAGTTCTGTTGTGGCCTTTTCAGGCCTGTGGACAGCCGTCGCTCCTCCCCTTCGGCGGTGCACCGGCATGAAAACGTCATACCGGCGCTTTAGGTAGCTAGGGCAGCTGCCGATGACGTAAAGACCCAAATGGCAGCCATGGTTATCCGGCTAAGGGGATGAATGAAGATGCTGGTGCAGCGGTTGACCCATGTGCCTGTCGCTGACCGGCAGGAGATGCGCGAAGGCCTGCGTGACAGCACCACGCATCTGCGGCATGCCGTCGCCATTCCGGCACTTGGCGAGATCGAGATCGGCGGCATGGCGTCACGCGAGAACGCCGGCGACGCCTTGAAGGTGGTGGCCTGGAACGTCGAGCGGCTCCGCCATGGCGATGCGGTCGCGGCAACACTTGGCGGGCAGGCTCCCGACGTCGTTCTGCTGTCCGAAGTCGACAAGGGCATGGCCCGCTCCGGCAATGGCCATCCGCTCAGCGTGCTCGCCAACCGGCTTGGCCATGCCTATGCCTATGGTGTCGAGTTCGTCGAACTCGGCGGCGGCAACGACGCGGAACGGTCGGCGACCGGCGCGGTCGAGAATGCCGAAGGCTTTCACGGCAATGCGGTGACCAGCGCCATCCCGCTGCTGCGTCCTTTCCTGGTGCGCCTCGACGCGGCAGGCGGCTGGTTCCAGGCGGAGCGCGGCCAGCCACGCATTGGCGGACGCATGGCGATCGGCGGCCAGGTGCATATCGGCAACCGCAGGGTGACGCTCGTTTCGGGCCATCTTGAAAACCGCACTGATCCTGCCGGCCGAGCCATCCAGACCAGCCATCTCCTGGATGCCATCGACAAATATGACCCGGAGGCGCCGGTGCTGCTGGGCGGCGACTTCAACACCCTGACCGCCAGCCATGAGGAACGCCATGACGATGCCGGAGCCTGGGCTCAGCGAATGGCGGCCGAGCCCGACCGGTTGATCGATGTCGAGCCGCACGAACCGCTGTTCGCGATTCTCGCCGGGCGTGGCTACGACTGGAAGGCCGCCAACAATCTCGACCTGCCCACCCAGCGACGCGAGGCCGGCGATCCCATGCCGGTCGGCCGCATCGACTGGTTTTTCACACGCGGCCTTGTCGCAAGTGATCCGGCTGTTCTTCCGGCGGTGCTGCCGGATGGCAGCCCGAGTTCGGATCATGAGGCTCTGGCGGTAACCATCCGCATTGCATGACGCCGCAAGCCGGTGGATGTCGGCTGCTTGCCCGCCTCAGCTGCCCAGCGCCGTCTCGACCAGCCGTTTGGCGTCCGGCCCCGACCACTCGGCCGGACCGTTCATATGGGCAATCAGGCAGCCTTCGCCGTCGATCAGCATGGTGACGGGAAGGCCGAGCGCCAGGCCGCGCGTCTTGAGGTCGTTGAACAGCGCCATCGTCGAGTCCCTGTAGTAGCCGAGTGTCTCGACGCCAGTGTCCTTGAGGAACTTCTTCGGCTTCACATCGTCGCCGGCATCGACGTTGACGGCGACCACCTGGAAGGCGTCGCTGCCCTTTTCCTTCTGCAGCGCATCGAGCGCCGGCATTTCGGCGCGGCACGGCGCGCACCACGTCGCCCACAGATTGAGCAGCATCGTCTTTCCGGCATGGTCGGCGATCGTCATCGGCTTGCCGTCCGGGCCATTGAAGGCGAGGTTCTTCAAGGATTGCGGCGGATCGGCCGGCAAAAGTGCCGCGACCTCGCCTGTCGCCGCGGCCGCGATCTTCTTGGCGCGGTCGCTCTTGGCGGCGCAGGCGACATCGTCCTTGCTCTCGCCGACCGCGACTTGGTTCGCGGCATTGTTGCCAGACCGGGTCTCGCTGACATATACCGCGACCGCGCCGGCCAGCACGCCCGCCACCAAGGCGGCCAGGATCAGGCGTGGGGCCGGGAAGAATCTATTACCGTCTGCCATTTTCTCAAAACTGCTCCGAAGCACGGGTTATAGCGATGAGCGACACGAAGACCAGCAACCAGATGTGGGGCGGACGTTTTGCCTCGGGTCCGGCCGCGATCATGGAAGCGATCAACGCGTCGATCTCGTTCGACCGCAAACTCTATGCGCAGGACATCAGAGGCTCGATCGCCCACAGCGAGATGTTGGCGCAAACGGGCATTATTTCGGCGGCCGATCAAGAAAAAATCGCTCACGGGCTGAACACGATTCTGAAAGAGATCGAAGCCGGCACGTTCGAGTTCTCGACCCGGCTGGAAGATATTCACATGAACATCGAGGCTCGCCTCGCCGACCTGATCGGTCCGGCGGCCGGCCGCCTGCACACTGCCCGCTCGCGCAACGACCAGGTGGCTGTCGACTTGAGGTTGTGGGTCAAGGACGAGTGCTTTCGCGTCGCCGAGGCGCTGAAAGGGCTGATCAAGGCGCTGCTGGAGCGGGCCGAGGAGCATGCGGCGACCGTGATGCCGGGCTTTACCCATATGCAGGCGGCGCAGCCGGTGACCTTCGGCCATCACTGCATGGCCTATGTCGAGATGTTTTCGCGTGACCTGTCGCGCGTCCGCGACGCGATCGAACGCATGGATGAAAGCCCGCTCGGTGCCGCGGCGCTTGCCGGCACCAGCTTCCCGATCGACCGTCACAGAACCGCCAAGGCGCTCGGCTTCCGCGAGCCGATGCGCAATTCGCTGGACAGCGTTTCGGATCGCGATTTCGCGCTGGAGTTCCTCGGCATGGCGGCGATCTGCGCCACGCATTTGTCGCGGCTGGCCGAGGAAATCATCATCTGGTCGACGCCGCAATTTGGCTTCGTCAGGCTCTCGGACAGCTTCTCCACCGGCTCCTCGATCATGCCACAGAAGAAAAACCCCGACGCCGCCGAATTGGTGCGCGGCAAGACCGGCCGCGTCACCGGCCATCTTGTCGGCCTGCTGACGGTGATGAAGGGCATGCCGCTGACCTATGGCAAGGACATGCAGGAAGACAAGGAATCGGTGTTCGACGCCGCCGAGACGCTCGATCTCATGCTGGCCGCGATGACCGGCATGGTCTCGGACATGACGGTGAACGCAGCGGCGATGAAAAAGGCCGCCGGCTCCGGCCACGCGACCGCGACCGACCTGGCCGACTGGCTGGTGCGCACGCTCGGCCTGCCGTTCCGCGAGGCGCATCATGTCACCGGCCGGGCGGTGGCACTGGCGGAAGAGAAGAAGGTCGGGCTGGAGAAGCTTTCGCTGGAGGACCTGCGGTCGATCAATCCCGGTATCACATCCGATATATTCTCTGTGCTGGCGGTGCAGAACTCGGTCAAGAGCCGCACCAGTTTCGGCGGCACGGCGCCGTCGGAAGTGCGCAAGCAGATCCGCGCCTGGAAAAAGCGGCTGACGAAGGCGTGAGCTAGGGTGCAATACGCAGAGAACTCGGCTAAAAGCGGCGGCTGGCAAAAGTTTCGGACGGATGGATCGATGACCGGAAGCAGGATTTTGGTGACGCTGACGCTGCTGGTGGCGATTGCGGCCGTCTCGGCCTGCGGCCGCAGGGGCGCTCTCGACACGCCCTATGAGGCCGCCGTGCAAGCGCGCAAGGATGCCTCGAAGGCCCACCAGCCTGTGCCGCCGGAGCCGGAAAAACCGGTCCAGGACAAGAAGTTCATCCTCGACCCGCTGATCTAGAGCCGAAGAGATCGGGTTCGGTTTTCCAAACCCGATCTCATCGTGCTCCAACTTTCCGGAACCATCTCGTGAACCATTTCGACTACCGCGACGGCGTACTGCATGCCGAGGACGTGGCGATCCCCGATATCGCCGCACAGGTCGGCACGCCGTTCTACTGCTATTCGACGGCCACCTTGACCAGGCACTACCGGGTTTTCGCCCAGGCCTTTGCCGGGCTCGACGCGCTGGTCTGCTACGCCATGAAGGCCAATTCCAACCAGGCGGTTCTGAGAACGCTGGCACGGCTCGGCGCCGGCGCCGACGTGGTGTCGGAGGGCGAATTGCGCCGGGCGCTGGCCGCCGGCATCCCGGCCAGCAAGATCCTGTTCTCGGGCGTCGGCAAGACCGCGCGCGAAATGGACTTTGCGCTGACCGCTGGCATCCTCTGCTTCAACGTCGAATCCGAGCCCGAACTCGAGCTCTTGTCGGCGCGTGCCGCGGCACTCGGCAAGGTGGCGTCGATCTCGCTGCGCATCAATCCCGACGTCGACGCCAAGACCCACAAGAAGATCTCCACCGGCAAGGCCGAGAACAAATTCGGCATCCCGTGGCAGAGGGCGCGGCAGGTCTATGCCCGCGCGGCACAGCTTCCGGGCATCAGGGTCACCGGCATCGACACCCATATCGGCAGCCAGATCACCGAACTGCAGCCCTTCGACGACGCCTTCGCGCTGCTTGTCGATCTTGTCGGTACGCTTCGCACTGACGGCCATGCCATCGAGCATGTCGATCTCGGCGGCGGCCTCGGCATTCCCTATCGCATCGACAACAACCCGCCTCCGCTCCCCGACGCCTATGCCCAGATCGTCAGGAAGCATGTCACAAGGCTCGGGCTCAAGGTGATGTTCGAACCGGGCCGGCTGATATCAGGCAATGCCGGTATCCTGGTCTCCGAGGTGATCTTCGTGAAGGAAGGCGACGCCAAGAACTTCCTCGTCGTCGACGCCGCCATGAACGACCTGATCCGGCCGACGCTCTATGACGCCTTCCACGACATAAGGCCTGTGGTGCAGCCACCGGCCGACACGCCGCGCATGATGGTCGACGTGGTCGGCCCGGTTTGCGAGACGGGCGACTACCTCGGCCTCGACCGCGATCTGCCCAGGCTGAAGAGCGGCGACCTGATAGCCGTTTCCACCGCCGGCGCCTATGGCGCGGTGCAGGCCGGCACCTACAACACCCGTCTGCTGGTGCCCGAGGTGCTGGTCGACGGCGACCGCTTCCACGTCGTGCGTCCGCGCCTGACCTATGACGATCTGATCGGGTTGGATTCAGTACCCGACTGGCTCGCATAGAGGGCGCCACGCGCGCCGCTGTTACAGCCGGTTCTGGATGAGCGCCCTGGTGTCGGCGATCCTGTCCTCGTCGCGGCGGTAGAACGTCCATTGCTTGATGCGCCTGGTTCGCAGCAGGCCGGCTTGGGTCAGCACGCGCATATGCTCGCTGAGCGTCGCTTGCGTGATGCCGAGCTTCTCGGCAATCAACAGCGCGCAAACGCCGTCCTCGACCAGATCGCCGTCGACCTGGCGCGGGAAATGCGCGCGCGGATCCTTCAGCCAATCGAGGATCTGCAGCCTGCGTTCGTTGGCGATCGCCTTGAGGACATCGACCTCTTGCATTTAGTCATTTTGCCAAGTTACTAATTACTGTCAACCCCAGGGAGATATCCATGTCGCAGGGCAACACGATCACACGCGAACGCATTGCCGCGATGGAACCGCGCATCCGCCCCTATGTGCGCCACACGCCAGTGCTGCGCGTCGACATGGCCGACTTCGACCGCGCGCCGCTGGCGGTCGACCTCAAGCTCGAATGCCTGCAGCATTCCGGCTCGTTCAAGGCGCGCGGCGCCTTCACCAACCTCCTGGAACGGCCGGTTCCCGAGGCCGGCGTCGTCGCCGCATCGGGCGGCAACCATGGCGCCGCCGTTGCCTATGCCGCCATGCGGCTGGGTCACAAGGCAACCATCTTCGTTCCCGAGGTGAGCCCGCCGGCCAAGCTGGAACGGATCCGCAGCTACGGCGCTGAACTGATCGTCGGCGGCGCTCGCTATGCCGAGGCCCTGGCCGCCAGCGAACGCTTCGCCGAGGAAACCGGTGCCTTGCAGATCCATGCCTTCAACCAGGAGGAAACGCTTGTCGGCCAGGGCACGCTTGGGCTGGAAATCGAGAGCGATCTGCCCGATATCGACACGCTGCTGGTCGCCGTCGGTGGCGGCGGTCTGATCGGCGGCATCGCCGCCTGGTTTGCCGGCCGCATCCGCATCATCGCCGTCGAGCCGGAAGGGGCGCCGACGCTTCATCGCGCCTTCGAGGCCGGACGACCCGTCGACGCACCGGCCGAGGGCATCGCCGCCGATTCGCTGGCGCCCAAGCGCGTCGGCGAGATGATGTTCCCGATCGCCGAGGCCTTTGTCGAACGCTCCATCCTGGTCAGCGATGACGACATCATCGCCGCGCAGAAGGCGCTGTGGAACCGGGTGCGCATCATCTCCGAGCCGGGCGGCGCCGCCGCGTTCGCGGCCGTGCTGTCCGGACGCTACGCGCCGGGACCCGGTGAACGGGTCGCTGTGCTGGTCTGCGGCGCGAACGCGAATCCCGCGACCTTCTGATCGCAACCACCGCGGCGGACTTCACGTTTTTTGGAACCGCCTCGCCTTTGCCGTGTTTGCTGGTATTCTTCGAGTCGTGAGGCATGGGCTATCCTGCCCGCCCCATGGAAGGGCCGATGACGGAACGACCCACCTTCAGCAGCGATCGCGGCCTGGCCGGGCGCCTTGCCTTGAGCCGGCTGGCGACGCGGGTCTCGATGATGGTCGAGCGCGGCTGGCCGTTACTGCTGCCGCTTGTCATCGTCGGCAGCCTGTTCCTCAGCGTCTCCTGGCTCGGCCTCTTCTCGCGGTTGCCGGATATCGCGCGCATCGGCGTGGTCGCTGCATTCAGCATCGCGGCACTGGCCGCGCTCTATCCGCTGCGCTTCTTCCGCATGCCCGGCGCCGCCGAGGTCGATCGCCGCATCGAGGCGGCCAATCACTTGTTGCACAGCCCGGTGCAGGTGCAGACCGACCGGCCAAGCGGCAGGGAAAGCAGCTTCTCGCAGGCGCTCTGGCGCGAACACCAGAAGCGCATGGCCGGAAAGCTCGACAACCTGGGCGCCGACCTGCCGCGCACGCGCGTGCCGGAGCGCGACCCCTGGGGGCTGCGCGCGGTAGCGGCACTTCTGCTGGTTACCGCCTTTGCCTTCTCCTTCGGGCCGACCGGCGGCAGACTGAGCGACGGATTCAACGCTCACGGCGCGCATGATGTCGTGCCGCCGCGCATCGACGCATGGGTGACGCCGCCGGCCTACACCGGCAAGCCGCCGATCTTCCTGACCGCCGACGCCAACCAGATGACGCCGACCTTCACCGTTCCCGATGGCAGCGACGTCTCGCTGCGCGTTACCGGTGGCTCGGGCGAGGAAACGCTGGCCTATGCCGGCAAGGATGGCAATTCCCGCGCCATCGACCCGGCTGGCCCGCAGGCCGCCGCCACTGCCAAGCCGGCGGCAAGCCCGGCGACGCCGTCCAAAGTGCGCCAATTCACCGGCAAGCTGACCGGCGACGGCACGCTGACGCTGAAGTCGGGCGATGACGAGCTTGGCCGTTGGGCCTTCGCGATCGTGCCCGACAAGCCGCCGCAGATCCGCTTCGTCGGCGAGCCGAAGCGCGCCGCCAACGGCGCCTTCGAACTCAACTACCAGATCGACGACGACTATGGCGCCGCGACCGCCAAGGCGGTCTTCGCACTGGCCGATCCGCAGGCGCCGAATGCGCATCCGCTCTATGGTCCGCCCGAGATGCCGCTGACGCTGCCGCGCCGCGGTGGCAAGTCGAATGCCGCCAGGACGTCGAAGGACCTGACCGAGCATGTCTGGGCCGGCAGCAGCATCAAGCTGACGCTGGTCGCCACCGACGATGCCGGACACACCGCGTCGAGCGAGACCAAGACGCTGACGATGCCGGAGCGGCCGTTCGCCAACCCGCTGGCGCGGGCGGTGATCGAACAACGCCGCCTGCTCGCGCTCGACGGCAACGCCAAGCCGCGTGTACTCGACCTGGTGGACGCGATCACGCTGCGGCCTGAAGACACCTTCGACAACATGGCTCACTACCTCGCCATCATGAGTGCGCGTAGCCGGCTGAAGATGGCCGCCAGCGACGACCAGTTGCGCAACGAGGTCTCCTATCTCTGGGAAATCGCGCTCGGCATCGAGGAAGGCAATCTCTCGGCCGCGGAAAAGCGGCTGCGCCAGGCGCAGCAGGCGCTGCAGGACGCCATCAAGAATGGCGCCAGCGACGCGGAAATCGAAAAGGCGATGAAGGAACTGCGCGAGGCGATGAACCAGTTCCTGCAGGAATTCGCCGAGCGCGCCAAGCAGAACCCGAACGCACCGCAGATGCAGCAGAACGGCCAGGAACTGCGCCAGAGCGACATCGACCGCATGATGGACCAGATCGAGAACCTGGCGAAGTCGGGTGATCGCGACAAGGCGCAGCAGTTGCTGTCGCAACTGCAGGACATGATGAACAATCTGCAGGCCGGCCGTCAGCAGCAAGGCGGCGAGCAGGACAGCCAGATGCGCCAGCAGATGGACAAGCTGGGCGAGATCCTGCGGCGCCAGCAGGAGATGATGAACGACACCTTCCGCATGGACCAGATGCAGCGCGGCGAGCGTCAGCGTGGACAGAACCGTGATGAGCAGCTTGGTGGCGGCCAGGATGAGAACCTGCCGGGTGTGGGACAGGACCGCGATCCGCTCGCCCGGCCAAAGTCGATGACGCCACAGGAATTCGCCGATGCACTGAAACAGCTGCAGCAGGGTCAGGGCCAGCTGAAAAGCGACCTCGAGCAGTTGAAGAAGGGGCTCGAAGGCATGGGCATGGAGCCCAATGAAGGCTTTGGCGAGGCCGGCAAGTCCATGGGCAACGCCGAACAGGCGCTCGGCGAAGGCCAGGGCGATGAGGCCGTCGGTCACCAGGGCCGGGCTCTGGAGGCGCTACGCAAGGGTGCCAAGGACATGATGAAGCAGATGCAGGCCATGCAGGGCGACCAGGGCGGCAGCCAGGAGGGCGGCCGCCAGCAGAACGCCGATCATGACCCGCTCGGCCGGCCACGCGCCAGCCAGGGCCCGGATTTCGGCGATTCGGTGAAGGTGCCCGACGAGATCGACGTGCAGCGCGCGCGCCAGATCCTGGAAGCCATCCGCAAGCGGCTCGGCAACGCGCTCAGCCCCGACATCGAACGCAGTTACCTGGAACGGCTGCTCGAGCTGAAATAGGGATCGCCGCCCGCTTCCGACCTCACCCGAAGACTTCCCGAACGGTTGCAACACCATGCCGAAACTTGGCACTGTCACGCCCATTCTGCGCATCTTCGACATTGCCAAGGCACGCGAATTCTATGTCGGCTTCCTCGGCTTCGACGTGCGGTGGCAACATCGCTTCGACGACAATGCGCCGCTCTACATGGCGGTCGGCCGCGATGACTGCGTCCTGCATCTCAGCGAGCATCACGGCGACGGCGCACCCGGCATTGCCGTGCGCATCAAGGTCGAGGACATCGCGGCCCTGCATCGCGAACTGACGGCCAAGAAGTACCGTTTCGCCAGGCCGGGCCTGGAGGAGACGCCGTGGAAGACCCGCGAAATATCGGTGAGCGACCCGTTCGGCAACCGGCTGCATTTCCATGAGGAAGCGGCGAGCTAGAGCATGATCCCGAAAAGTGGAATCCGGTTTTCGGGAAAGATCATGCTCAAACAAAGAGATAGAGCCCATCCCGATTCCATCGGGATGGAACAGGCTCTAGTCTTGCCTGTTGACGAATGCCTCACGGATCGCCTCTTCCATGCCGTCGATCGCCTCGCCGAAGGCATTCGGGTTGCGATGCATGACCACATTCGAGGAATCAACGTGGCCGAACCCGTCCGCTAAAGTCAGTTCGCGACAGTCCGCCGGAATGTTGCTGCGCGAAATCGGCGCGATCGCCAGTCCCGAGGTGACGGCGAGCTTGAGGCCGCCAGTGGTGTCGCTCGTATAGGCGACGCGATAGGCAAGACCGAGTTGCTCCAGCGATTTGATGGCGAAGTCCTTGCACCAGCCGGCCCGGTTGTAGAGCGCGATCGGCACCGGCCGCTCCTCGTGCATATGGTGCAGGTTCGATGTCACCCATACGGTTGGGTCGTGCATCAGGACTTCGCCGCCGGCGGGATCCTGCCACTCGAACACCACGCACAGATCGAGTTCCCCGGCGGCGAGCGCCGCCAATTGCGCCCCCGAATGCGCGTAGCGTACGGTGACCTCGACCTTTGTGTGACGTTTCGAAAATGCACCAAGCGCGCGCGACAGGATGGCCTGGCCATATTCCTCCGGGATGCCGATGCGCACCGGCCCGCCGAGCGGTGCTGCAGCCATCGACGCAGCCGTCTCATCGAGCAGCGAAACAATGCGGCGGGCGTTGACGATGAGTTCGCCGCCACGCCGCGTCAGCGCGACGCCGCGTGAACCGCGCTCGAACAGGCTGTCGCCGACTAGGCCTTCGAGCTTCTTCATCTGCATGGATACAGCCGACTGGGTGCGGCCGGCGAGTTCCGCCGCCCTGGTGAAATTGCCGGCCTCGGCAATGGCGACGAAGGTGCGCAGGAGATCACTGTCAAGGGTTGGCCGCATTCTATCCGCCATAAGGAAATTTGATCACTGGTATCATTCCAATTCGTTTGCAACATGTCAAACACCGGATGATAGTCGCTTCACCCATTGGATATGCGGCTGCGAAATCAGCCGCGGACCAACCTAAGAGTCCTCACTCGTGCCCGCTGCCCGAAACGGTGGCGGGTTCTTTTTAGCTTGCGGCAAGCGTGCTTGCGGCCCTGGTACTGGAGCCTGGATCCTCATGCGGAATCGGATGGTGCTCGGCATCCTGAGCCTGTGCCTGGGCGTGCTGGTCTTCTCGCTGCAGGATCCGCTCGTCAAGGCCGTGTCGAGCGGCTATCCGGTGACCGAGGTGATGGCGATCCGCTCGATCGTTGCCTTGCCGATCCTGATCGTTCTCGTCCACGCCGATGTCGGGCTGCATGCGATCCTGTCGCGGCGGTTCGGCCTGCTGACGATGCGCGCCTTCATCCAGTTCACCTCCTACACCGTTTACTATCTGGCCATCGCCGCCTTGCCGCTGGCCGACGCGGTGGCGCTCTATTTCATGGCGCCGCTGTTCATCATGGCGCTGGCCGGACCGTATCTTGGCGAGCGCGTCTCCTGGCGGACGCTGGCGACCGTGCTGATCGGACTGCTCGGCGTCCTCGTGATGTTGCGCCCCGGCGCAGGACTGTTCGACTGGGCGGCGCTGCTGTCACTGGGCTCGGCGGCGCTCTACGGTTTCTCGCAGCTGATGGCCCGCAAGATCGGCGATACCGAATCGTCCACCGTCATGGCCTTCTATCAGAACGGCGCCTATCTGGTCGGCGCTGCCGTGGTTGCCGGCGCGTTTCACCTTGCCGGCATAACCCACGCCGTCCACCCGAGCCTGGAATTCCTGGTGCGGCCATGGCTGTGGCCGACGCTGCCGGATTTTCTCAAGATGGCGGCCTGCGGTTTCGTCGCCTCTGCCGGCATGATCCTGTTGTCGCAGGCCTACCGGATGGCGCCTGCCAATCGCGTTGCCACCTTCGAATACACCGGCATCCTGTGGTCGCCGCTGTGGGGTTTCCTGTTCTTCGCCGAGGTACCGCGATCGACGACCGTGATCGGTGCCGCCCTTATCATCGGCGCCGGACTGCTGGCGCTCAGCACGGAACGGCGCAAGAGCGCCGCGCCGGCGTTGGCAGCCACCGATCCTGCCTGATCAGGCGAAGCAGATCAGTGCGCGTTCGACGCGCGAGCGGATTTCGGCGAGCGTAAAAGGCTTTTGCACGACATCGAGGATGATGCCGTTCAACTCCTCGGCACGCTCACGCTGGTCGGCATAGCCCGTCATCAGCATGATCTTCATCGAAGGGAACAGCGCTGCCGCCGCAATCGCCATCTCGATGCCGTCCATCTCCGGCATGCGGATGTCGGAGACGACGAGATCGTAGCGGCCATGCGCCGCCTGGATCAGCGAAAGCCCTTGCGCGCCGTCCGCGGCAATGTCGATTGTGTGCCCGGCGCGTTCAAGCGCGCGGGCTGCGAGAGTGCGGACGGACTCATCGTCCTCGACGATCAGAAGCTTTGCCATGGCCGGCATATTTGGCGGTGAAAAGTTGACTTTTCCTGAAGGCGCTGAGGATCGGCGAGCCTTCTTGGAAGTCGCTCAGACGTCACCTTTGACGACACCGACAAACGGCAGTTCGCGAAAGGCATGGGCAACGTCCATGCCGTAGCCGACGACGAAATAATCGGGACAGTCGAAGCCGACATAGTCGGCGGTGAGCGCGGTCTGGCGGCGCATGCGCTTGTCGAGCAGCACGGCGATGGAACAGCTTTTGGCGCCGCGCGACAGCATCAGATCGCGGGTGAAGGTCAGCGTCTTGCCCGATTCAAGGATGTCGTCGATGAGCAGCACGTCACGGCCGGCGACCTCATTGTCGATATCGCGCAGCACCCTGACCTCACCACTGGTGGTACCGGCGCCATAGCTGGAGATGAAGATGAACTCGACCTCCGGCGACAGGCCGACATCGTGCATGGCGCGGATGAGATCGGCGGCGAAGATGAACGAGCCCTTCAGCACCGAAATCACCAGCAGGTCATGATAGTCGTGGCCGGCGATCTCCTTGGCGAGTTCGAGATTGCGCCGTGCGATCGCCGATGCTGAAAACAGGACTTCGATGTCCTTGCCGCGTACAACTGGCATTTTTCGCCCCCTCAAGATTTCTACCCAAGACGCCTTCACGCCCAGCGTGTGTTGAGATTCAGGTCAGGCCAAGCCGAAAACGGCGGTTTCCGAGAACCGGAGCGGAGCGTACTCAAAGTACGTGAGCACCGGAAGCGCAGGGAACCGCCGTTTGCAGGCCGGCCTCACCTGAATATCGACACACGCTATTGGGCGAAGGTGACCAATACAGTCCTTACGCCGTTCTTAGGCACGTCGAGACGGCTGGCAAAGCCGAATCTTTCGCCCGACGCCAGCGAACGGCCGGATGTCCCCAACGTATAGCGGGTCAAGCGTCCGTCATTGCCGGTCACCCGGATTTCGAGCGCCGGCAGTTGCGCCGGTTTCGTTCCGTCATTGGCGGCCTCGCCATCGACGAACAGCACCGGGTTTGGCCCGGAGGCGTCGACGCGTGACGTGACCCCTGAAATGGTCAGCGCCGAGGCTTGCCCGCCGGACAGGAATGGTGCCTGGCGCACCAGCGCATGCCCGCCGGAGACCCAGAAAGCGGCAAGGGCGGCGCCGACGCCGGCGATCCAGAAGATCGGTCCGCCGCGCGCGGCCGGCGGCCGCTCCGCCGGGGCCTCGGGCTTGCGCAGCATGTCCATGCCCTCGATGGACGGCGGGACGATCACCCGAGGCGGCGGCGATGCGCTTTCAGCGGCAGCGGCAAGGCGTGGCATCACCTCATAGTCGGCGTCGATGATATCGGCCGCCGATCCGCGCATGATCCGGTCCGCGACGGCATTTGCCGGCGGATCGGTCATGATTTCGCCGGAAACCGGGCGCGCGGTTCGATCCTCAGCCATCATGGCCCCAGCATTGCAGCACGTGTTCGCTTTTCGTTTCTTTTGCGTAAACGCAAATGGTTAACGCTTCCCCACCGGAGCCCTCGTGACGAGCCGAAAGCGCCCAGGAATTAACCGCCGGTTAACCATGCCGGCCGATGGTCTTTTCCCAGAACAGGCCGGCTTGCCGCCGCCAGAGCCGGATGATCTCAGGTCGAATCGACCCGAAATCTGAATCCGCCTCTGAACTAAAAAGAGATAGAGCGTGATGTCGTCCGAAAACCGCCTCACACTTTTCGGCATCATGCTCTAGAAATTTCAGGTCGTCGAAAGTGATTCGTTTCGAAAATGTCGGCCTCCGCTATGGCATGGGTCCGGAAATCCTCCGCGACATCTCCCTGCACATCCCGGAGCGCTCCTTCCAGTTCCTGAGCGGGCCTTCGGGCGCCGGCAAGACGACCTTGCTGCGCCTGCTGTTCATGTCGCTGAAGCCGACGCGCGGGTTGATCACCATCTTCGGCAAGGACCGCTCGCGCATCTCGCGAAGCGAACTGCCGCATCTACGACGGCGCATCGGCGTGGTGTTCCAGGACTTTCGCCTGCTCGACCACATGACCACCTACGAGAATGTCGCGCTGCCGCTACGCGTGCGAGGGCGCGAGGAAGCAAGCTATCGTACCGATGTCACCGAGCTGTTGAAATGGGTTGGCCTTGGCGAGCGCATGCATGTGCTGCCGCCGGTCCTGTCCGGCGGCGAGAAACAGCGCGCCGCGATCGCCCGTGCGCTGATCGAACAGCCGGAGATCCTGCTGGCCGACGAGCCGACCGGCAATGTCGATCCGCCGCTGGCACGACGCCTGCTGCGGCTATTCATCGAGCTGAACCGTCTGGGCACGGCGGTGGTGATCGCCACCCACGACCTCGGCCTGATGGAGCAGGTCGACGCACGCCGCATGATCCTGGCTGGCGGAAGGCTGGACATTTATGACTGAGCTGTCCGCCGAACATCTTGATGACCACGACGCCGAAGCGGCCGTGGCCAGACCGCGTGCCCAGCGCAAGATGGCGCCTATCGTGCCGGCGCAGAACATCGCCGGGCGGGCGCTGGTGCTGGTCATCGCCATCATGACCTTCCTGTCCTGCCTGACTTTCGGCGCGGTGACGCTGGTGCGCGACACCGCCTCGGTCTGGGAGAACCAGATCTCGCGCGAGGCGACGATCCAGATCAAGCCGGCCGACGGCCTCGACATGGAGGCGGCCCTTGCCCAGGCCTCGCAGATCGCCGGCGAGTTTCCTGGCGTGAAGGCGACCCGGATAATCGATCGCGAGGCGACGGCAAGGCTGCTGGAGCCCTGGCTGGGTTCCGGCCTCAACATCGACGAGCTGCCGGTGCCGCGTCTGATCATCGTCACCATCGACGAGAACAGCCCGCCCGATTTCGCCGCCATGCGCGCCGCGATCACGCCGAAACTGCCGAGCGCGTCGCTCGACGATCACCGCACCTGGGTCGACCGGCTGGTGGCCATGGCCCGCACCACCGTGACCATCGGCATCGCCGTGCTGGCGCTGATGCTGTCGGCGACGGTGCTGACCGTGGTGTTCGCAACGCGCGGCGCCATGGCCGGCAATGGCCACATCATCGAGGTGCTGCATTTCGTCGGCGCCGAGGCACGCTTCATCGCGCGCGAATTCCGCCGGCATTTCCTGGTCACCGGCATGAAGGGCGCCGCCGCCGGCGGAGCGGCGGCCGTGCTTGTCTTCATCGTCTTCTCCTGGTGGTCGTCGCGCAACATCGCGACACCGCAGGCCGACCAGGCAACCGCCCTGTTCGGCAATTTCGCCATCGGTTCGGCAGGTTATCTCGGTGTCGTGCTGATGGTGCTGGTGATCGGCGCGCTGACGGCGGCAACCTCGCACGCCACCGTCGTCGCCTATCTCAGCGACATCGACGTCCGCCAACCGGATGCAGGCTGACGGCATGGAAAAAGGTCGGGTGATCACGGATGGAGAATTGGCGTAACGCAAAGTGCGTCTTTTACCTACCAAAGGCCGCATTTCGGGGTTAACCATATGGAGATGGACGCGCGGGACTCGACCGGGACGGCTGGACAGATGCCAGTGGTTGTTCGTTTGCACGACCACGGCAAGGCTAGCCGTTTGAAGACCGTCCTGCGCATTTCCGCCCTGTCCCTGCTTGTGCTCGCGACATTGTTTGCCGGCGGTTTTGGCTGGTTCGCCAACAAGGTCAGCCATCTGACGACGCCCGCCAACCCGGCCAAGGCCGATGCGATCATCGTGTTGACCGGCGGCCAGTCACGCCTCGATGCGGCGATGGATCTGCTGGCGTCCGGAAAAGGCGAGCGGCTCTTGATCAGCGGCGTGCATCCTTCGGCCAGCCGCCGCCAGCTTCAGGCCGCGACCGGCGGTGACAAGAGGCTGTTTTCCTGCTGCGTCGATATCGACCGCGCCGCGCTCGACACGATCGGCAATGCCGAGGAAAGCGCCAAATGGATTGAAAGCCATGCCTATGGCACGGTGATCCTCGTCACCAACAATTATCATATGCCGCGCAGCCTGCTGGAAATGCGCCGGCTGCTGCATGGCGCCAAGCTCGAGCCCTATCCGGTGGTCAATTCCAACCTCGACAATGGCGGCTGGCTGACCAAGCCGCGGGCGCTGCGCGTGCTGTTCACCGAGTACAACAAGTATCTGCTGGCGCTGGCGCGGGGTATCGTGCCAGTCAAGCCGACACCCGACGGCATCGCGCTGGCTGAAACAGCGGCCGGCGGCTAAACCCGTTTCATTCCCCGGCGCCGACCTTCGAGGCTTCTCGGAGGCGCACGATTTCCTGCTCGAGCCGCTCGATGCGCCGATCCCGCTCGGCAAGTGCCGCCGCAACATCGGCCGCCTCGAACCGTTGCGGAATGTGTTGCGGGCAATTGGCGTCCCAGGCCGAAACCGTGAACAGGATGACCTGCTCCGGGCGCGCCTTGTAGTCCCGCGGCATCAGCCTCGCCATCAGTTCAGCGTCGCCTTCCACGACCCGCGCGGAGCCCCAGATCTTGATGCGCTGGCGGTGGGCGTAATCGATCAGGAACAGGAAGGCTCGCGAATTGTCGGCCAGATTGCCCTGGGTGATGAACTGCCTGTTGCCGGAAAAATCGGCGAAGCCGATCGTGTGTTCATCCAGCACCTTGAGGAAGCCCGCAGGCCCGCCACGATGCTGGATGTAGGGCTGGCCATCGCCATTGGCCGTCGACAGGAAGACGCTGGTCTGCGTCTCGATGAAGGCGGCAAGGTCTGGCGTGATATCAGCTTGCCAGCCGCCACGCTCCTCGACGCGGGCATAGGACTGACGTGAGCCCTTGCGGGCCTGGATCGCCTTGACGGTCGGCGTGAAGGCGACGTCGCTGGTGAAAGCATGCGCGTTCATCGAAAGCCTCCTTACGGGAAGGTGCTAAAGCCCGAGCTCCGAAAGCGACGGGTGGTCATCCGGCCGCCGGCCGAGCGGCCAGTGATATTTGCGGTCGGCCGCGCCGATCGGCCGGTCATTGATGCTGGCGATGCGCAGGCGCATCAGGCCATGTTCGTCGAATTCCCAGTTCTCGTTGCCATAGCTGCGGAACCATGAACCGCTGTCGTCGCGCCATTCATAGGCAAAGCGCACTGCGATGCGGTTGCCATGGAACGCCCAGACCTCCTTGATCAGCCGGTAATCGAGCTCGCGGCTCCATTTCCGTGTCAGGAAAGCCTGGATGGCATCACGCCCTTGCAGAAATTCGGCCCGATTGCGCCAGCGGCTGTCTGTCGTATAGGCAAGCGCGACGCGCGCCGGGTCGCGGGAATTCCAGGCATCTTCCGCCATGCGTGCCTTTTGCGCGGCGGTCTCTGCCGTAAACGGCGGAAGCGGTGGGCGGGCTTCGGACATGGCAACTCCTCTGCGATGAATAAGTGGAGACCGGCGGATACCGCTGACCCACTCCGGATTCAGGCAGCATCGCGGACAGAAACAACCGAAAAATCGATTTCGGTGCGGACAACCTCATTCATATAATTGGTCCAGGTGTTCAGAGCGACGCGCTGGCCTCATATGCACCTTTCCATTCGACGGATGCAGATGGCATATTTGCAATCAACCCTTCCATTTTCCGGAAGAAGTGATGGGCCGCCTCGACGGTGGAGGCCGGCAGCTTTCCGCCGCAAGCCGTTCCGGCATTCCGCTTGCGAAGGTCAGCCGATCGATGCTGGGGTTGCCGACGTGGGGATGACGCGAGTGCTTTTCTACCAGATCGTCGCCGTTCTACAGTCAGGAGTGCAGCCGGCCAGGGCCGGCTGCCGGTGAAACTGCGCGCATTCCTCGATTTCGCGGCGCCGCGCCTGAGGGAACGTCTGGCGCAAGCAAGCTGGTAGAATGAGCCGTATCGCCCTGTTTCCTTTTTGCCCGCGCTTGGTGTAACCAACGCACACCTCCTCACCGGACCTCCCCCATGCTCTATGTCAGATCGCTGGCGTTCAATTTCGTCTTCTACGTCAATCTGATCGTCCAGATGATCCTCTGGACCCCCTACTATTTCCTGTCGCCCCGTCACCGCGCCTGGTTCGTACCGAAATTCTGGTCGCGCACCTCGATGTGGCTCTATGACAAGATCGCCGGGACGAGGAACGACATCACCGGCCAGGAAAACCTGCCCGAAGGCTCCTTCATCCTGGCGCCCAAGCACCAGTCGTTCTGGGACGCGATTGCCTTCTTCCCCTTCCTCCAGGATCCGCTCTACATCCTCAAGCGGGAACTGACCTGGATCCCGTTCTTCGGCTGGTACATAATGAAGATGCGCATGATCCCGGTCGACCGCGGCAGCCGTTCCAAGGCGCTGAAGGCGGTGGTTGCCGCGACCAAGGAAGAGATGGCGCGCAATCCGCGCCAGCTGATCATCTATCCCGAGGGAACGCGCCGGGCGCCGGGCGACGAGCCTGCCTACAAATACGGCATCGTCGAAATCTATGCACAGCTTGGCGTCCCGGTGGTGCCGGTCGCCCATGTCGCCGGCCTCTACTGGCCGCGCCGCAAATTCCTGCGTTATCCCGGCACCATCAAGGCGCGCTTCCTGCCGCCGATCCCGCCTGGCCTGAGCAAGGACGAATTCATGGCGCGGCTGATCGGCGAGACCGAGGCTGCCTGCGACCAGTTCCTCATCGAGGCATCCCGCGCCTCAAACCCGCCTGCCCTGCCGCCGACGGCGGTGAAACGGCTGCGGGAGCTCGGCGCCAAGGCCTGAAGCGAGAGCTCTCGGAGCAACGCTCAGCCGAACATGGCCAGCGCGGTGGTCAACACCAGCGTTGCCGCAAAGATCAGATTGATGATCCGCGAGGCCACAGGCTGGCGCAGGAAACGCGCGAACACTGCTCCCGCGACAAGCCACAAGACATGGATGGCGACGATCATCAGCGCGAGAACGGCCAGCTTCAGCCATGGACCAAGCTCAACGGCACCCTGTTTCGAAGAGGCGCCGGCGAACACGGCGGCGATCGCCACATAGGCCTTCGGGTTGGCGACCGCCAGCAGGAAGCCGCCCGGGAATGTCGGGCGTGCGGCCTGGCCGGCATGCGTTGCCAAGGGCGGAGCGGTGGCGATCCTGAACGCCAGGTAGAGGATGTAGCCGGCAGACGCGACCGCCAGCAGCGGCGCGAGCCGCGGCATCGAGGCAAGCATCGCCGCCACCCCGGTCGCCACCACCAACAGCACGGCGATCGTGCCCAGGACGATCCCGCAGGCATAGCGCAGCGAGCGGCGCAGGCCAAAGGCGGCACCGACGGCGGTGACGCTTATCGTTGCCGGCCCGGGGCTGCCCATGACGACCGTCGCGGCAAGCACCAGCGCGAACAGCTGACGCCAAAGGTCCGGCTGCGAAAGAAGCGATTCGGCCATCTCACCCTCTGCCTTGCCCCGTGCGAAGGACGGTATGGCAGCACAAGAGGGTCGTCTTGGACGTTCGTGCGCGTAGCGGTCGCCTAGAGCATGATCCCGAAAAGTGGAATCCGGTTTTCGGGAAAGATCATGCTCAAACAAGGAGATAGAGCCCCATCCCGATTCCATCGGGATGGAACAGGCTCTAAAGCTTCAGCCGCTGGCCTTGTCGAGCTCGGCCATATCGTTGGCGGTCAACTTCAGCGACACCGCCTTGATCAGGCTGTCCATCTGGCTCGGCTTGGTGGCGCTGGCGATCGGCGCGGTGACGCCTGGCCGCGCGATCACCCAGGCAAGCGCCACTTCCGCCGGCTTGGCCGAATGCCGGGCCGATACCGCATCCAGTGCGGCGAGGATGCGCATGCCGCGTGCATTCAGATAACTTCCGACGTCGTCGCCCCGCTCGCTTTGGCCGAGATCGGCATCGCTGCGGTATTTGCCGCTGAGGAAGCCCTTGGCCAGGCTGAAATAGGTGATGACGCCGATCTCCTCGGCGACGCACAGATCGCGCAACGGCCCATCGAAGGAGGAGCGATCGTAGAGATTGTATTCGGGCTGCAGCACCTCGTAGCGCGGCAGGCCGCGCAGGCTCGCCACGTCGAGCGCCGCGCGCAACTGCCCGGCATCGAGGTTCGAACAGCCGGCATAGCGGATCTTGCCCTTGGCGAGCAGCTTCTCATACGCGCCAAGGGTTTCCTCATAAGGGGTGGCCGGATCCGGCCAGTGCGACAGATAGAGGTCGATGACGTCGGTCTGCAGCCGCTTCAGCGACGCGTCGACCGCCTTTTCGATATAGGCGGCGGACAAGTCCTTGCGGCCTTGCCCCATGTCCGAACCGACCTTGGTGACCACGACGACCTTGTCGCGGTTGCCGCGATCCTTCATCCACTTGCCGATGATCGTTTCCGATTCACCGCCCTTGTTGCCGGGAACCCAGCGCGAATAGGCGTCGGCCGTATCGACGGCGTTGAGGCCGGCGCCGACAAAGCGGTCGAGCAGATCGAAAGACGTTTTCTCGTCGGCGGTCCAGCCGAATACATTGCCGCCCAGAACCAGCGGCGCGATGGAAAGGTCGGTACGACCGAGACGGCGTTTCTGCAAGACGGATCTCCGTGATGACTGGATCGGGCGGATGCCGCCCAGGTTCGGGACCTAACCTAGGTCGTGCCTCATCGAGGTCAAAGGCCTGGCCGCCTTTTCCGCAGAGCCAGCGCTTCACAAAGGCGCGACCCGCCTGGCGACGTCCTCGAGCCAGTGGTCGCGAATGCCCAGCGCCTCGAGGTGCTCCAGCGTGCTGAGCACATAGTCCTCGTTGTTGCCGGATTGGCCGACAGCGCCGCGCACCACGGCCGCCGCATGCGCCGCGTCCAGTGCACCGGCATACTGCTCGTGCCCGCGGTCGACGATGTAGGCCACCGCCTCGACCATCCCGCCACCATTGAGGCGAATCTTGAGCGTGCGCTCGAGATAGACGTTGGTGACCAGCTCGCGCTCGCGCAAATAGGCGATCACCTCGTCGCGCAATTCACCGGGAACGCGGAACGCCAGGCCGACGCAGGAGCCGCCATGGTCGAGGCCGAGCACCAGCCCCGGCCGTTCAGGCGTGCCGCGATGCACGAAGGAGTAGACGCAAAGCGAGCGCCGGTAGCCGTGCAGGCGCGCGCGCTGTGTCTCGACATGCGCAAAACCCGGCCGCCAGATCAGCGAACCGTAGCCAAACACCCAAAAATCGCCCATATCGCCGCGCCTGATTGCAAAAGATGCCAACACCGCACCGAATCGGTGTTTTTTCCGCCCGTCTCTGTCTACCTATTGTTGTCGGAATCGAAGGTCCGTCCACCAATACCCATGCGTTAACGAGAGCCAAAGCATGACGTCAAGTGACGAACGCCAACCGAGTAACCGTCGCCGCCTGTGGTGGCTTGTGGCGTTCATCGTCATACTGTTCGCCATCTACAGCGGCGGCTGGTTCTATCTGGCGGACCGGGTCAGAAGCGAGGCCGACAAGGCAGTCGCCACGCTCAACAAGAGTGGCGTCGCGGCCGGGTGCGCCAATCTGCAGGTCAGCGGCTACCCCCTGAGCTTTGCCATCTCTTGCGACAACCTCGCTTATGAGGACGATGCCAGGAACATCGCCGCCTCGGCCGGCAGTTTCAATGCCGTCGCCCAGATCACCCAGCCCCTGTCGCCGGTTGCCGATCTGCGTGGTCCGCTCAGGACCTCGGTCCCGGGCATGGTGCCGCTGTGGATCGACTGGGACAATCTGCAGGCCAACGTCAAACTGTCATGGCCGCTGCCGCGGCGGATCTCGCTGCAGGCCGAGGGCCTGTCAGGCCAGACCGACCCGGCCGACGACACCGATCCGGTGCAGTTGTTCAGCGCCGGCAAGGCGGCCGGCCAGTTGCAGCCGAACGGCGGCGATATCGACTATCTCGGCAGCTTTGGCGATCTCGAGATCAACCCCGACGCAATCGGCGGGCGCGCCTTGCCGCCCCTCGATGCCAGCGGCGACGCCACGCTGAAGAATGGCGTTGCGCTGATCGGCACGCACGTGCAGAGCCTGCGCGGCCAGAAGATCGAGATCCGCAACCTCGACCTGTCGTCGGGGACGGCGCGCGTCACGGTTTCCGGACCGCTGTCGGTCGACGCCGACGGCCTGATCGATGCCGATCTGATGATCAGGCTGAAGGATCCGAAGGCCGTGGCGGCAATCCTCGGCACCGCCATCCCCGAGCAGAAAAGTCAGATCGAACAGGGCTTTGGCGCCTTGGCGATGCTCGGCAACGAACCGTCCATGCCGCTGAAGGTGGTCAAGGGCAAAGCCTCGCTCGGCTTCATCCCGCTGGGCAAGATCAAGCCGGTGGAATAACCCTTCCATGGCAAGACCGGTGAAGCTGCTGAGTGTTGGCGCGCTGACGCTGGACACCATCCTGCGTGTCGAGACACTGCCGGCGCACCAGGGAAAATTCATCGCCTCCGACGGCGTCCAGATCGCCTCGGGCATGGCGACGAGCGCTGCCTGCGCCGCGCATCGCCTGGGCGCCGAGGTGTCGCTGTGGGCGAGCGCCGGCGATGATCCGGTCGCCGATCATCTGGTTGCCGCGATCGAGGCCGAGGGCGTCGATTGCGGCTTTGTCCGCCGTGTCGGCGGCGCCCGCTCCGCGCTGGCGTCGATCCTTGTCGACGCGCAAGGCGAGCGCATCATCGTGCCATTCTATGACAGCCAGGCCCAGGCCGACCCCGAAGCCTTGCCGGCGGCCAACCTCTCCGCATTCGATGCCGTGCTGGTCGACGTGCGCTGGCCGGGTGCGGCAGCGCTTGCGCTGAAGGCGGCGCGCGCTATCGGCCGGCCGGCGATCCTCGATGCCGATACCGCGTCAAGCGACGTGCTGGAGCAGCTCTTGCCGCTGGCGTCCCACATCGTGGCTTCGGAGCCGGCAGCGCGCATCCTGTGCAATCAGGATCTCGACCCGCGTCAGGCCTGCGAGGCGCTTGCCCGGCGCACCGACGCCTTTGTCGCGGTCACCGGCGGCGCGGCGGGAACCTGGTGGTTCGATCGCGCGGCGGGATCATCCCGTCATGTGGCGGCACCGAAGATCAAGCCGGTCGACACACTGGCCGCCGGCGATGTCTTCCACGGTGCCTTTGCCGTCGGGCTGGCGGAAGCCATGCCGGTCGAGCACGCCTTGCGTTTTGCCAGTGCCGCCGCCGCGCTCAAATGCCTGCGCTTCGGTGGCAGGCTCGGCGCCCCGGACAGGGCCGAGACGCTGGCCATGGTTGCGGCGACCTGGCCTGCGCTACCATAGCGTCATAAGGTCTGTTGAGATTCAGATCAGGCCGGGTCGGAGTCGAAGACGGGCGCGAAGCGACCAAACAAGGTGATTTCCGAGAACCGGAGCGGATCGTACTTTTGGGTACATGAGCACCGGAAGCACAGGAAAACGCCGTTTGCAGGCCGGCTTCACTTGGATATCAACAGACCTTAGCTCTTGGCCGGGTGCTCGACCGCTTGGCGGCCGAAGTCGGGCACGTCGATGTCCTGGCCGGCCTCGATGATCGAGCGGCGCACGGCTCGGGTGCGGGTGAACAGATCGAAGAGTTTTTCGCCGTCGCCCCAGCGGATCGCCCGTTGCAGCGACGCCAGATCCTCCGAGAATCGCGCCAGCATTTCGAGGATGGCGTCCTTGTTGTGCAGGCAGACGTCGCGCCACATGGTCGGGTCTGAGGCGGCAAGGCGGGTGAAGTCGCGGAACCCGGAAGCCGAATATTTGATGACCTCGGACTTGGTCACCGACTGCAGATCATCGGCGGTGCCGACGATGTTGTAGGCGATGATGTGCGGCAGGTGCGAGACGATGGCCAGCGTCATGTCGTGATGCTGGGGGTCCATCGTGTCGATGTTGGCGCCGCAGCGGCGCCAGAATTCTGAAAGCCTCTCCAGCGCATCCGGATCGGTGTCCGGCAGCGGCGTGAAGATGCACCAGCGATTGTCGAACAGGTCGGCGAAACCGGCATCCGGCCCGGACTTCTCGGTGCCCGCCAGCGGATGGCCGGGAATGAAATGCACGCCCGCCGGCACATGCGGCTGCATCTGCGCGATGACCGATGCCTTGGTCGAGCCGACATCGGTGAGGATCGCACCCGGCTTCAGCGCCGGCGCGATTTCCTCGGCCACCGCGCCGGACGAGCCGACCGGCACCGAGACGATGACCAGATCGGCATCGCGGACCGCTTCTTTCGCGTCGGTGGTGTAGGAATCGCCTAGCCCAAGCTCTTGCGCCCGCGCCAGCGTCGCCGCGCTGCGGGTCGAGATGGCGACGTGACCGGCCAGCCCCTCGCGGCGGATGACGCGGGCCAGCGACGAGCCTATCAGGCCGATGCCGACCAGCGCGATCTTCTCAAACATCGGTGATGCCATGGTGCTCTAGCTTTTCAGGAATGTCGTGAGTGCGGCGACAACGCCGCGATTGGCCTCTTCGGTGCCGATGGTCATGCGCAGCGCGTTGGGAAAGCCATAGCCGGAAACGCGCCGCAAGATATAGCCGCGCGCGGTGAGATAGTCGTCCGCCGCCGCTGCGGAGTGTTTCTGGTCATCGGGAAAATGGATGAGGACGAAATTGCCGACGCTGGGCGTCACCCGCAACCCAAGCCCCGTCATCTGTTCGCTGACCCAGGCCAGCCAGGTCTCGTTGTGGGCGACGCTGCGCTCGACATGGGCGCGGTCGCGGATCGCCGCGATGCCGGCCTCGATCGCCGTTGCATTGACGTTGAACGGGCCGCGCACACGGTTGATGGCGTCGACGATGTGCATCGGCGCGTACATCCAGCCGATCCGCGCCCCGCCAAGACCGATCTTGGAGAAGGTGCGGGTCATCACGACGTTCTCGGCGCTACCGACCAGTTCGATGCCGGCTTCATAATCGTTGCGGCGGACATATTCGGCGTAGGCCGCGTCGAGCACGAGCAGCACATGCCTGGGCAGGCCGGCATGCAGGCGACGCACCTCCTGGAACGGCACATAGGTGCCGGTCGGATTGTTGGGATTGGCGAGGAACACGATTTTCGTGCGCGGCGTGACGGCGGCCAAGATCGCATCGATGTCGGCGCGCTCATTGGTCTCCTTGACCGCTACCGGGACGGCACCTGCCGACTGGATATAGATCTTGTAGACCATGAAGGCGTGTTCGGTGAAGATCGCCTCGTCCCCGGGCGCCAGATAGGTCTGCGCCAGCAGGCCGAGGATCTCGTCGGAACCGTTGGAACAGATGATGTTCTGTGCGTTGAGGCCATGCACCTCGGCGATCGCTTCGCGCAGCCGCCTGGCAGTGCCGTCGGGGTAGATGTCGAGCTTTCCGGCAATCTCCCGCGCGGCTTCGATCGCCTTCGGCGAGGGCCCCAGCGGATTCTCGTTCGACGACAGCTTGTAGACCTTGCCGACGCCGGCCGGCGCCGTGCTCTTGCCCGGCACATAGGCGTCGATGTCCATGATGCCCGCGCGCGGGGTTGGTCGTGCCTGATCCGGTGTCTGCTTCATTTCGAGATATCCATCGAGAAAGGCTCCCGGCAGGAGCCGCAGCGGAAATACAAGTCATGACCGGCAATGTCGAGAGGTGGCGGTGGTGCCAGTGGCCGGCATTGACGGCAAGGCGGGCAAGTTCTAGAAGAACCTCGACAGTTCCGTGGTGATTTGGCCGGTCGGCTTGCAGCCACGTTAAACAATTCGCTAAAGGGCCGTTTGCGTGACGTAACCGGCTTTGCGAAGGCAATGCCGGTTTTTTATTGTCCGCGACCGGGCGGATGAGCGCATCGGCCCGAAAATCGGCAGCGATTTTTCGAAAAGCACGATGCGGAATGGTAGAGAGACATGATGGCCGCTCTGCGTGCTCGCAAAACCAACAACGAGGCCGACCAGCCGTCGAGCCCGGTGTTGCGTTTTGGACCTGACAAGCCGCTCAAGCTCGACGCCGGCACGCTGTTGTCGCCGTTCCAGATCGCCTACCAGACCTATGGCACGCTCAATGACGCCCGTTCCAATGCCATCCTCGTCTGCCACGCGCTGACCGGCGACCAGCACGTCGCCAACACCAATCCGGTGACCGGCAAGCCGGGCTGGTGGGAAGTGCTGATCGGCCCGGGTAAGATCATCGACACCAACCGCTTCTTCGTCATCTGCTCAAACGTCATCGGCGGCTGCCTGGGCTCCACCGGCCCGGCCTCGACCAATCCCGCCACCGGCAAGCCCTATGGGCTCGACCTGCCGATCATCACCATCCGCGACATGGTGCGCGCGCAGCAGATGCTGATCGACCATTTCGGTATCGAAAAGCTGTTTTGCGTGCTCGGCGGCTCGATGGGCGGCATGCAGGTGCTGCAATGGGCGTCGAGCTATCCGGAGCGCGTCTTCTCGGCGCTGCCGATCGCCACCGGTGCCCGCCATTCGTCGCAGAACATCGCCTTCCATGAGGTTGGCCGGCAGGCCGTGATGGCCGATCCGGACTGGCATGGCGGCAAATATTTCGACTACGGCAAGCGCCCCGAAAAGGGGCTGGCGGTGGCGCGCATGGCCGCCCATATCACCTATCTGTCGGAAGCCGCCCTGCACCGGAAATTCGGCCGCAATCTGCAGGACCGCGAAGCGCTCACCTTCGGCTTCGATGCCGACTTCCAGATCGAAAGCTATCTGCGCCACCAGGGCATGACCTTCGTCGACCGCTTCGACGCCAATTCCTATCTCTACATGACGCGGTCGATGGACTATTTCGACCTCGCCGCCGACCATGGCGGCCGATTGGCCGATGCTTTTGCCGGCACGAAAACCCGCTTCTGCCTGGTGTCCTTCACCTCGGACTGGCTGTTTCCGACGGAGGAGAGCCGCTCGATCGTGCACGCGCTCAACGCCGCCGGCGCATCGGTGTCCTTCGTCGAGATCGAGACCGACCGTGGCCACGACGCCTTCCTGCTCGACGAGCCGGAGCTGTTTGCCGCCATCAACGGCTTCATCGGCTCTGCGGCTCGCGCCAGAGGGCTCGCATCATGAGCGTCAACCGCGACCAGCGTGTCGACCTCGAGGTCGTCGCCAACCTCATCCCGCCACAGTCCCGCGTGCTCGACGTCGGTTCGGGCGACGGCTCGCTGCTCGAACTGCTGCAGGACACCAAGCAGGTCGACGGCCGTGGACTCGAACTGTCGCAGCGCGGCGTCAACGAATGCGTGGCGCGCGGCCTCTCGGTCATCCAGGGCGATGCGGACAAGGATCTCGAATTCTATCCCGACAAGGGCTTTGACTTCGTCGTGCTGTCGCAGACGCTGCAGGCCACCCGCAACCCGAAGCTGGTGCTCGACGAACTGCTCAGGATCGGCAATCGGGCGATCGTGTCCTTCCCCAATTTCGGCCACTGGCGGGTGCGCCTGTCGCTGTTCCTCAACGGCCGCATGCCGGTGACCAAGGACCTGCCCTATTCCTGGTACGACACGCCCAACATCCACTTTTGCACCATTCGCGACTTCGTCAATCTGTGCGACGAGCTTGGCGCGACGGTGGAAAAGGCAACCGCGCTCGACGCCAATGGCCAGAAGATCGGCCTGTCGATGCCGTGGTGGTTCTGGAATTTCTTCGGCCAGCAGGCGGTGTTTTTGCTGAGACGGTAGCTTCGTTCGCCATGCGCTTATTTCGCAAACGCCCTTTGCCAGTAGAAATCCCGCCGGACGTCCTGGCCGGGATAAAAGCCGGAATCTTGATCTGCACGTCACCGCGTAGCGGCAGCAATCATCTCGCTGGATTGATGGCAGCCGCCGGACTTGGCAACCCTCTGGAATGGTTCGGCGGCCGCCGGGTTCTCGAATTGCCGAACTATCCTCGCGATCCCCGTGCCCAGGTCCTGCGTGCCTTGACGGATGGGCGATCTACATCCGGAGTTTACGCGGTCAAACTGTTTGCCAGCCAGTTTTCCCAGGTAGCCAAGACTGTGGATCTCCCTGCCAGCCTTCCAGGATTGCGCTATGTGCGTCTCACCCGTCGCGATCTGCTTGGTCAGGCAATTTCGTGGACGCGCGCTCGTCAAACTGGTCGGTTCCGCTCGACCGAGACCAGCCGGCAGGCACCGCGCTACGACGGTGCGGCGATCGCCGAGTCGCTTGAAAAAATCGCGCTGGAAAATCTGGCCTGGGATATCTGGCTCGCGAAGAACGGATTGCCCTTCCTGTCGTTGATATACGAGGAAATCTTGGAGGCCCCACGGGCGAATCTCGAGAAAATCGCATATCTGGCGGATGCCAAGATCGCCTTTGAGCCTACGTCTGTCCCCAACTCTGGTCTCGAAATTCAACGAGACACCATCAATGCGGAATGGAGGGAGCGTTTCTTGTCGCAGTACTCCGACACCTCAAGATTTCTGGCCAGCAATCGTCGTATTCGCGTTTTCCGATAAAAGTTCGCGCTCAGGTTCCGATTTGATCGTAAAGGCATCCGCCAGGGTACACCTGATAGCGGAGCGCCATACGAAACGATGTCGCTTGATCGGCAGGGGTTGCCTTTACATTGGGTTGCGGGAACTATAGCCACCCAGGCACTGATAGCTGGTCGGTGCAGAGATGGCTGAAGAACGCACAACATATTCACTCGTCGTGGAAATGGAGAACGCCAGGTCCATCGATTGGGCCGAGGTCGGCGTTGGACTGAAGGCCTTGGCGCGTGAAATTGCCGCCGTTTCTTCGAACGGCTTGGCAAGACCCAAGGTTGTCATTGCTCACGGCGGCAGAGACACGGATGCAAAATCTCTTCTTGACGACATCACGGCCGAAGCGCCGCAACTGGAACAGGTTGCCGACCTGATCTTTGCCGCTTGCCCAGGAGGACGATATTATGACCTCAAGAACAATGGAGTCCTGAAGACAGATGGAGATGTGGTTGTCTTGACCGATTCCGATACGGTTCCGGAGCCGGGGTGGCTCTCGGCTCTCCTTGGACCTTTTGAGGACCCGGAGATTATCTGCGTAAACGGCTACACATATCTTCTGTACGACGATTTCTTTTCCAGGACGTTTGCGCTGATTTGGTTTTTCCCGATGGCGCGAGGAGACAAGCGATTTGCTTCGAAACGGGCGATCAACGCCAACAATATAGCCTTTCGACGTCTCTGGATTACGAACAACCCTTTTCCGAAGCACAATGGCTTCAAGGTTTCCTGCACTTTGCTGATGCGTAAACTGCAACGCGAAGGTCATGAAATTCTGAACGTTAACGCACGCGTCTACCATTACGCGCCGCGCGGTTGGAATTCTTTTACTGGCGTGCGCTGGTAACCGGCCGTGATGCCGATCGGAAATTTGTCGAGCTCAGTTCACCCAGCCGCATGCAACGGGTGGTCAAGTCATTCAGCCGTTGGTTCACCATGTCCTGGCGTACAACGCGACGTATTGTGGGCCATGCCCGCGAGACAGGAATGCCCCTTTGGCAAATTCCCCTCTCCCTGATCGTCGGTCAGGCATTTTATGGCTTGGCGTTTTGGGGTCAGTTCAGTTTCGCAACCGGTATTGTCCGGGACGAAATCGAACTCGTGCCGGACTATATCGGACACAGCTAGACGCTTCGCGGCGGTCCTTCGAATTGCGCCTGCAAATGTTGAATTGACCAGGAGCAATCGACTACTCCAGGACATCCGTGGCCTTGTGCGGATGTCCAACGCCGGTGACGAAGATCACGTCGGATTCCGAATTCTCGGTCCGCAGCCCCAGGATCGCCTGGTAGGCGGGCGATTTGTACCATGCGCGCACATGTTGCCTATCCGGGAATTCGATGACGATCAGATGTCCCGGCCAACTGTTTTCGACGACCTCGAACTCGCCGCCATGGACGACGAAGCGACCGCCGAAGGGCTCCAGCGTGGCATCGATCTTCTCGAGATATTCTTCGATCCACGGTCCTGGCGTGACGTGGCGCATATGGGCAACGGCGTAGGCGGTCATGACTGTACTCCCTCTCCATCGAAGCCGATCAGCCGGCCTCGCAAGGGCAATGTGCCGAAACACCGACCCCAAGGCGATTACGCCCGAGGTAATGGAATACATGCGGTCTGGCGGTGGTGGATCGACCTCCCCGCCGGTGATTCGCCCCCCTTTTCCGGCAAGGCTGTTGCAATTGGAACGCTAGGGGCAGGAATTCGTCATTTCACGAGGGGTTGGGCACCGGCGCGGTGAGTGACACGAGCGGCTGTTTTATATAGCGTGGCGTCGAATACGATTGAGGTGTGGCGGAGGGGGAAGTCCGATCCATTCGACCGCTGTGAAAATCGAAAAGTCCTGGATTAACGCGCATCCTTGCGCGGGAAACAGCTGACGCGACATGGTCGGGATCATCGAACCCCTCATCACGGTCATAACGCCAACTCACAACCGGCGCGAAACAGTGCTGCGCGCGGTGGAAAGCGTGCTTTCCCAGAGCATGCCGAGACTTGAGCATATTGTCGTCGACGATGGCTCAAACGATGGAACCGAGGCCGCGCTTGCCCGCATTTGCGACCCACGGCTGATCTATGTCGGCGCCAAATGGCGAGGCGCCAACGCCGCCAGGAATGCCGGCATCGAGCGGGCGCGGGCGCCTGTGGTGACATTCCTCGATTCCGACGATGTCTACCTGCCGCACCGGCTCGAACGAACCCTGAGCTGGTTTGATGACAATCCGGTGCTTCAGGTCCTGATCAGCTCGTTTGTCTCCCTGAAGGGCAATCGCGCCACCAACTGCGTCAACCGCGATGTGTTCCTGAGCCCGACGATGCTGGAACGGGCGCTGGTCGCGCAGACGATCTTCATTGCCGGTTCAGCGATAACGGCCCGCCGCGAGGCCTTGCTGGGCATTGGCGGCTACGATAGTGACATCACCCGGATGCAGGATCGGGAATTGCTGCTGCGTCTTGCCCGGCGCTTCGGCGCGCAATTATCCGAGGACATGGACTGGACGAAATACAATTCGGAGAATTCGATTTCGGGCCGCCGCGACGGCTATGTCGAAGCCTATGCGAACCTGATGGGCAAACACCCGCATATTGCCCACTCCTATCCGCACATTCCGCCCTACATGATCTCGCGGCAGATCATTGCCGATATCCTTAGAGGCCGGATACCGGAGGCATTTGCGGGTTACATGGCCAACCGCTCGTCGGCGGCGCTCGGCTACTCGCTGCCGGAACTGATGCACGGCTATGTCCATGGCCGGCGCTGGCGCCGTGATCTTAAAAGGCTTGGTGCCCGTCCGGCCTGATATGTGTCCCCGAAAGCATGCCGGCTTTGGGACGGCGACATGCCCAAGCAGGTCCGGCGCAAGGTCATCTGTCGAGCTCCGGAAAAAACGGATCGGAATAGAACCGTCTGTCCCGTTCGCCCTGCAGGCAGTCGATGGGAGCCGCGGCATCGACGGGGACGACACTGCCCCTCTCCTGAATGCCGCTGACCTCGAGGATCAATTTGCGCCGGATGGCCGTGGAAAACTCGGCGGCCGCATGGATCGGCAGCACAAAGGAACCGGGCCCCCCGGTCACGCACTGGGCATAATATTGATCAAGATGGCTGAAGGTGGGCGACGGGCTGATCAGGATCGGCAGGCCGTTGACGACGATGCCTTTGGCGATGGCGGCATCGCGTGTCGTGGTGACCGGCGGCCCGATATTGTTCGGACCATCGCCGGAAATATCGATGACGCTGCGTTCGCCCTGGAAGGCAGTGCGATCGAAAAGCTCGGCGCCGAAGGCAAGCGCACCGGAAATCGAGGTGCCGCGAAAGCTGCGGAACGGGCGCGCCGCGACCTTGTCGGCAAAGCTGTTGGCGCTTTCGGCGCTGTCGATGATTTGCCAGCCGATGACCGCGTCATCGCGCACCGTGCCGGCCCATTCGAAATAAGCGAGCGCGATACGGCCCGTGCTGCCGGCGCGGACCGCCTTGATGAAATCGGGATGCCGCAGCGCCTCGACATAGCCGGCGCGCTGGAGGGCGAATTCCCTTTCGTCCATCGACAGCGAGATGTCGACAGCCAGCACCAGCTCGACGTCCACGGCCAGCGCATCGGGCGGCGAGGCAACAGGAGCTGCCTGGGCGCAGGCAAGACAGGCGAGCAGGCGGAGAGCATCAAGCATGGCCAGTGCCGAGGTTGTTTCTGCGGGAAGCTTCCCTCGCGATCACGGCGAAATAAAGCTCTGCGCCCATGGCCCGGACGTCGGCTTACCTCTTGCGGCGCGCGGCGACCGGCGGCGGTTCGATCGCGCCCGCCCTGATATGGGCAGGTTTCAGGGCCTGTGCACCGGTATCCTTCATGATGGTCAAAGCGCGTGGAAAGAACCGGATGTTGTGCTGGCCGCGTCCGATGTTGAGGATCGCGGCTCCGGGCAAGCGCTTCTCCAGCATCGACAGCACCCGCCGCAGCGAGGGTCCGTCGAACGCGTCCATGGCTTCGTCGATGATCACCCATTTCGGCTGTCGCAAGGCGAGCCTGGCGAAGGCCAGGGAGCGCTGTTCGTCATCGCCCAGTTCGTGCTCCCAGCGCGCGGAGCGGTCGAGCGAGGACGCCAGGCGCTCGAGCCCGACCTCGGCAAGAACCTCCGAAATCTGGGCATCACTCGCCGGCGCGGGTCCGTTCGAATGATCGAGGATCTCGCGCAACGTACCGGCCGGGAAATATGGGATGCGCGGCACGAATATGAGGGTTTCCCCTGCCGGCAGGCCGATCCGTCCGCGTCCCCAAGGCCACAGTCCGGCGATGGCGCGGAAGAACAGCGTCTTGCCGGCGCCCGGGTCGCCGGTGATCATGACGCGCTCGCCGGCGCGGATTTCGACATGCTGGTCGCCGAGCCTGGTGCACCCCTCCGGCGACGCCACTTCGAGTTTCTCGAAGGTCAGGCTGCCGCCAGGGTTCTCGACGAACTCGATCCGTTTCTCCGTATCGTGCAGCACATCGGTTTCACCGAGCGCGATGCGGAAATCGGCAACGCGCATCAATGTGGCGCGCCAATCGGCGATGCTGCCGATGTTGTTGATGAACCAGCGCAAGGAAGAATGGACCTGGTTGAAGGCGCCGACCGCCATCATCAGCCCGCCAAAACTGATGTCACCTGCGAAGTAGACCGGCGAGGCGACCAGGATCGGGGCCACGACGGTGATCCAGCCATAGGTATCGGTAACCCAGGACAGGTTGATCTGGGCGGTGTAGATGCGCCGCATGGCGCCGAGCACCGTGCCGAGGTCGAGTTCGAGCCGTCGCCTGGCGTCGGCCTCGCCATGGTACAACGCGATGGCGTCGACATTCTCATTGACGCGCACCATCGAGGAGCGCAGCTCCGCCTCCCGCGTGTAGCGGTCGCTGTTGAGACGGATCAGCGTCCGGCCGACCAGCCAGCTCAGCCACGAGGCGGTGCCGGCATAGAGGATGGCGGCCCAGACCATGTAGCCGGGAATCGCAAGGGAGGTCCCGCCAATGTGGAACACGAAGCCCGAAGACAGTTCCCACAACACGCCGACGAAGGACACCAGCAGGATGAAGGACTGAAGCAGGCCGACGCCGAGATCCGTCGACAGGTCGGACAGATGCGCGGCATCCTGCTGCATGCGCTGGTCGGGGTTGACGCCGATGGCGCCGGCATTGGCCAGCCGGAAGGCGCGCGCCGGCCGCGTCCACTGGTCGATCAGGTCGAGCGTCAGCGCCTCGCGTAGCTTCAGCCTGATCATCTGGTTGAGCCAGGTCTGGCCGATATTGAGCACCAGAAGCCCACCGGCTATGGCCGCGAAGACGAGAAGCTGGTGCAGGAAGGCCGCCATGTCGCGGCGTGCAAGCGCATCGTAGAAAGGCTGGTTCCAGCGGTTGAGCAGAACCTGGCCGATCGACGTTGCGATGATGACGGCCACGATGCCAACCGACGTCCAGAGCAACCACTTGCGAACCGGCGATCCCATCAGCGCCTGCTTGATCGTCGCCACCTGATCACGCAGGCTGCTGGCTTCGACCGCCGCAACCGGCCGGGCGAAAGCGTCGTTGTCCGGTTGATCAGCCATGGCCGAGGTCCTTGCGTTCAGAAGCGGTGCTGAAACCGGATGGAGAGACTTGACGGCATTGGTCTTTCAAGGGCCGCGCATGACAGATAGGTCGGGAAAAGCTCCGCGTCGCAAGTTTTCACCATGATCACGAAGGTGTCACCTGGCGAACCGACGAGATTGCCCCCTCGGCGTGGCGGCCGAGCCGCGTGGCGCCATGCGGCGACAGCACCGGCACGAAGACGCGGCGAGACGTCCGCTGAGCGACCGGCACGCCCTGATAGAGCCGTTTCTGCGCCTCGACGACGATGACGCCGGAAAAGATCGGCCACAGCCGCCGGCCGGCGCGTTCGAGCACGTTGTGAAAGCGCATCATGAAGCGCCGCCGCGATGGCGGGAAGAACAGGGCATCGGACCAGGCCGCGGGCGTGAAATTCGCCTCGCGCAGCAATTCGGTGAGCTGCCCGCGCGAAAAAGGCCGGCCATTGCCGAACGGCGTGTGCTCGAAGCGCGCCCAGACGCCGCGCCGGTTGGGTACGACGATGACGACGCGCCCCGCCGGCGACAGCACGCGCCAGATTTCGTTCAGCGTCTCGCGCGGGTTTTCGACATGCTCGAGTGAGTGGACGAGCAGCATGCGGTCGATGCTGGAATCGACCAGCGGCAGTTCCTCGTCGAAGACCAGTGCCGTCGCGGTCGGCCCCGTCGCCGGCCAGACCACCGCGCCCTGCGTCGCCGGCATGAAGGCAAAGACCCGTTCGGCGTCAGTGCCGAAGCGCTCCAGCCAGGGCAAGGTGTAGCCGAGGCCAACCAGCCGCTCATTGGGCACGACAGCCCATATCGATGACAGCGCCATGGTGATCGAGCGCTCGGCGAAGCGGCCGAGCGTTGTCGAATAGAAGGAGCGGAGATCGACGATGTCGGAATGCATGCGAGGGATGTAGCCGTGATAGCATCGGGTTTCAACAAAAGGCCTTGATGAGCCCGTCTTTCCGGGATGACATTCGTCACCCCTGGGATGACATTCGTCACCCCTGGGATGACATCCGCGTGCCGGGGCCCTATCTGTGCGGCGACAACGGAGAGACGAGAATGCCGGTCGAAATCGAACAATTCATGTGCCGCAGCGACAATTTCGGCGTGCTGGTGCATGACCCGAAAAGCGGCCAGACGGCGATCATCGATGCGCCCGAGGAGGCGCCAATCCTGGCCGCGATCAAGCGCACCGGCTGGAAGCCGACGATGATCCTGACCACGCATCACCATGTCGATCACGTCGAGGCCAATCTGGCGCTGAAGGAACGCTTCAAGCTGCGCATCGTCGGACCGGAGGCGGAAAAGGCCAAGATTCCCGGCATCGACGAAACCGTCGAAGAGGGTTCCGTCGTTCATCTCGGCGACGAGAGGATCGAGGTGATCGCCACGCCCGGCCACACCGCCGGCCATGTCTCCTATTACTTTCCGGCATCGAATGTGGCGTTCACCGCCGACACGCTGTTCGCGCTGGGTTGCGGGCGGCTGTTCGAATGCAAGCCGCCGGTGATGCATGAATCGTTGAAGAAGCTTGCCGCGCTTCCCGCCGCGACTGTCATCTATTGCGGTCATGAGTATACGCTCGCCAACGCCCGTTTCGCACTGACCGTCGACCCGACCAATTCGGCGCTGAAGGAGCGGGTTGTCAGGATCGAGGCGCTGCGCGCCGACGGCAAGCCCACCCTGCCGACGACGATCGGCGAGGAACTGTCGACCAATCCCTTCCTGCGCTGGCATGACCCTGCGATCCGCAAGCATCTGGGTATGGAAAAGGCGAGCGATGCCGAGGTGTTCGCCGAGATCCGCAAGCGCAAGGACAATTTCTGAGACTGGTGGTATCGTCGAAACCATGACGAGCTCCGCGGAAATCATCGCCATCCTCGGTCTGAAGCCACATCCGGAAGGTGGCTGGTACGCGGAGACCTTTCGCGATCACAATGGCGGCGCGCGCGGCCATTCGACGGCGATCTACTTCCTGCTGGAACAAGACCAGTTGTCTGCCTGGCACCGGGTCAAGGATGCCGCCGAAGTCTGGCATTTCCATGCCGGCGCCCCACTGGCGCTGTCGATGTGGGAGGAAGGCAGTGCCATGATCGAGCAGGTGCTTGGCGTCGGGCTGGCGGCGGGCGAGCGACCGCAGGTCGTCGTGCCGGCCGGCTGGTGGCAATCGGCGCGCAGCCTCGGCGAATGGACGCTGGTCGGCTGCACCGTCGCGCCGGGCTTTGATTTTGCCGCCTTCGAACTGGCCGAGCCAGGCTGGAGTCCTACCTTAGCAGGAAACCGAGGGTGATCCCCAGCTGAGCGGCGTAGTAGAGCGCCCAGACGGCAAAGCGCATCCAGATGCGATGCGGCGAGATGGCGGCCACCAGGAATTTTTCGGTGGCGAGCAATCCGTCGGATGCCATGAACAGCACGGCGCCGCCGATCAGCCACGCATTGCTTGTCGTCAGGGCAGACATGCCCATCGCCAGGATCGCCGCGACATAGACGGCGATCGGGACACGCAGGCCGGGACCGACGCGACGCCAGAGCGCCGCCAGCATGACGATCGCAAACACGGCCATCGCCAGCGCGATCGCCCCGCGCCACGATTCGGCGCCAAGCAATCCCAACCCGCCACCGCTGCGCAGGAACAGCGCGACATAGACGATGTGCGCGACGAGAAAACTGGCCAGCCCGCCGAGAAAGGCCTTTTCGCCGTCGCGCGACAGGAAGGCGTCGCCAACGGCGCTGAGCGCGAGAGCGGCGACCAGCAGGAGCGGGCCGCCCTGCAGCGCCGCCAGCACGGCAAGCATCGCCACGGCGAGCGTCTTTGCCGCCGAGCGGGCAAGCGTTGGCGCCATGCCCAGCGTGAAGGCGTAGATCACCGCCGCCACCAGCGAAAAGATCAGCGTCGCATTGGCATTGGCGTCGATGCCGCCGGCAAATGGCAGCGTCATGCCCCGGCTCCGCTTTCGGATGCCCCGGCTCGGCTCTCGGATGCCTTCACCCCGCTTTCGGCTGGCGCCGACTTGCGCAGGAACAGCGATTTCGCCGCAAGGGCCGCGCCGCCGGTGATCAGCACGCAGGCGGCCAGGATGCGCAGCGATGGCTCGGCGACGCCGGCCGCGATCAGCACCAGCGTCGACAACAGCGGCGCCGCATAGCTTGCCGCCCCGAGCACCTGGATGTTGCCACGCTTGACGCCGATGTCCCAGGCATAGAAAGCCGCCCCCACGGGCATCAGGCCGAGCCCGAGCACGGCCAGCCATTGGCCGGCACCGTCAGGCAGCACGGTTTGTTCCAGGGCCAGGTGGCAGACGAGCGACAGCACCGCGGTGGCCGCGCAGAACCAGGTGACGACGCTGGTCGGCACCGATGGGAAGCGCCGCGACAAAAGCGAATAGGACGACCACAGCAAAGCGCAGACGGCGGCCATCGCATAGCCGAAGGCAAAGCGGGCGTCGAATGCGAGACCGCCGCCCTTGGTGACGATCAGCACGGTGCCGGCAAGGCCGAGAAGCGCGCCGACGACATGGTTCCAGGCCAGCCGTTCGCCCGGCATCAGCGCCGAACCAAGCACGATCAGCAGTGGCCACAGATAGGCAATCAGGCTCGCCTCCACCGCCGGCGCATTGCGCAGCGCCGTGAAGTAGAAGAAGTGGTAGCCGAACAGGCCGGCAATGCCGATCAGCCAGACTTGCGGCGGTGTCTTCTGGCTCTTGTCGGAGGCCGGCATGAACAGCCGCGCGACCAGCCCGACCCCGGTGCCGATCGAGAAGGTGATCGCCGACAGCAGGAACGGCGGCACCCTGCCGGATGCATCCGTAAGCAGCGCCAGCAGCGCCCACATGGCGACCGCCGAAAAGCCGATCAGTGTCGCGCGCCCCATTCTGTCTCCAGTGGCACGCCCCATCCTGTCTCCAGTGATGCGCCTTGCCTATTGTACCGCTTCGAAACGCCCGGCGCTGATCGTCAAGGTGCCGATCTGGGTGCCGACCGTGGCGTGGATCGGCGCATATACTCCGGTTTGGCCGAGCGGCGCAAACGTCACCATCATGCGGCTGCGGTTCTTCAGATAGTTCAGCGCCTTGCGGCCCTTGCGATAGCCCGCCACCGGCTCGAAACCCATCCGGCAGGTGACGGTGTCGCCCTTGTAGCCCTGCACCGAGATCGTGCCTTTCGAATCGTAGGTCAGCGTCAGATCGGCGCGCATCTCGCCATCATAGAACTTCACCTTGCGGCCGCAGACCTGGTCGAGACTGTCGGCATGGATGACGGTAGCCGCCATCGGATCGAGCACCGACGCCAGGTCGCTGGCGCCGAGCGGCACCCAGCTCTTGGGATCGCGCTTGCCCGGCGCCGGGACGACCTGCGTCGAGGCGACCGAGCCATTGGCAAAGCGGATATCGACCACCGATGCCTTCTTGCCGGAGGTGTAGTCGGCACGGAACGCCTGCGGCACCATCTTCTTGCCCGAAATCGTGCCTTTGGACGAGATCGTACCACGCGTATCGTCGAACAGTTTGGCCAGACCCGCGGCGCTGACGCTGCCTTCGATCGCGTAGGCGCCGTTCTCATAGTGGCTTGAGAACGTCGATCTCGCGATCGAGAGACCGAGGAATGAGACCGTGTATTCGCCCTTGAAGGACTGTGGCGAGGCAGCTGCAGCGGCGGACGGCAAGGCAATGGCAAGCACGGCAACAAGGGCGTGTGACGAACGATGCATGGCGGGATCGGTCCTCGATTTTTCGACCGGAGGCGGGCAACTCCGGTCTGGCATGTCCCTATGAGACCGCTTATAGGGTGAAATCCGGCCTTAATATGAAATGCCGGGCGCTTCCGTGGGCAAGCCGGAGCTTGACGCACCGGCGAAATGCAACTATGGAACGCCAACTTTTTCCATAAGGCCGCCTGACCAGAACCGCGCGCCACCCGGCGTGGGCACAAAGGTTTGGCAAGCCCCGAGAACTGAAGGTTAGAACAATGTCCCGCACCTGCGAACTCACTGCCAAGGCAGTCATGTCCGGCAACAATGTGAGCCACGCCAACAACAAGACCAAGCGTCGCTTCCTGCCGAACCTCGTCAATGTAACGCTGATTTCGGAAGCGCTGAACCAGAATGTGCGCCTGCGCATTTCGGCCAACGCGCTGCGTTCGGTCGAACATCGCGGCGGTCTCGATGCTTTCCTGGCCAAGGCCGACGTCAAGGAATTGTCGCAGCGCGCGCGCCTGCTGAAGAAGCAGATCGCCAAGAAGCTGGCTGATCAGCCCGCTGCCTGATATCGTTTAAGGCGGGGGACGACCGCCCTGGCCAACCTCTTGTTGGCCTCGAGCATCGGATCGAAGCCCAAGGGTCTCGGCAATCCGGTGCCCGAATACGAAGCGAGCATCGCCCGGATGGGCATGATGCTCCGCTGGTTCCATTACCCAGGATAAAAAAATGAAGTCCTTCTCGCGATACCTGCCATTCGTGGCCGCCATGGCGCTTGTCGTCGTGGCGTCGAACATTCTCGTGCAGTTCCCGATGCAGGGACAGATCGGCAGCCTTTCGCTGGCCGACCTTTTGACCTGGGGCGCCTTCACCTATCCCTTCTCCTTCCTGGTCACCGACCTCGCCAACCGCCGCTATGGGCCTGCCGTGGCGCGCCGGATCGTGTTTGTCGGCTTCATGATGGCGGTGGTCTGCTCGATCCTTGTCCCGCCCTTCCTGTTCCGCCACGGCCTGATCGAATTCGAAACCGCCGCCGACCGGCTGGTGCGCATCGCGGCGGCGTCCGGCGCTGCGTTCCTCAGCGCGCAATTGCTCGACGTGACCGTGTTCAACCGGCTGCGCCGGCAGAGCTGGTGGCGGGCGCCGATCGTCGGCACGCTGGTCGGTTCGGTGTTCGACACCGCCGTGTTCTTCACCGTCGCGTTCTCGGCCACTTTCGCCTTCGCTGGCCCGAACGACAGTTTCGCGCTCGAAACCGCACCGCTGATGGGCGTCTTCCATGTCGACGCCATGCGTTGGGTTTCGTGGGCGCTTGGCGACCTCAGCGTGAAGCTGATCATCGCCGTGGTGGCGCTTATCCCCTACCGGCTGCTGGCCACCCGTTGGAGCCAGCCGGCGCTGGCCGCATAGTCATGATTCCGAAAAGGGGAATCAGGCAGTGATCCCCTGGGTCCAGCTGGATTCTGCGAAGACGCCCGACGGCGCGCAGGAACTTCGCCTCAAGCGGCGCGGTTCCGAATTCTCGATCATGCTGGGCACCAACGAGCTGATGAACAGCCGCCTCAGCGGCTCCGAGGAAGCGCTGGCAAAGCTCTCCTGCCAGAAGATTGCCAGCCATCGGCAACCGAGAATCCTCGTCGGCGGGCTTGGCATGGGGTTTACGCTGCGCGCCGCACTCGCCGAGTTGGGGGGCGATGCCGAAATTGTTGTCGCCGAGTTGGTGCCAGCCGTCGTCGCCTGGGCACGCGGCCCGATGGCCGAGGTGCTTGGCGGTTGCCTCGACGATCCGCGCGTCACCATTCAGGAGACCGACGTCGGGCAGCTGATACGGTCGCCGGCGTTGGGCTATGACGCCATCCTGCTCGATGTCGACAACGGCCCGGAAGGCATCGTGCACAAATCCAACGATGCGCTTTACAGCCTGCAGGGCCTGGCGGCCGCACGCACCGCCCTCAAGCGGGGCGGCGTGCTGGCCGTGTGGTCTCAAGGCTCGGACAGTGGCTTCACCCGGCGGCTGAAGCAGGCGGGGTTCGCGGTCGAAGAGGTCAACACGCGCGCCAACGGCAAGCGCGGCGCGCGTCATGTCATCTGGATCGCCACCAACGGCTCCCGGCCCTGACTGGAAGCCAGGCAGCGGACCAGCCGCGGGCGGTGTGAACTGTCGGGGGCGATTGATCCGTCTCGGCCAGAACCTGGCCGAGCCGGTCGAGGTGCCGTTCCGCCGGCATGCGGCGTTCCGTGATCCAGTCGGCGAGCGGAGCGAGCCCGCCCGGCTCGATCCGGCAGGTGCGCACCCGCCCGATCTTTTCGCTGCGGATCAGCCCGCAGGCCTCTTATGCAGGGAGTCACCCGTCCTCTCCTCCGGAGGGGGACAGGTGGCGCTTCGAAGCAGCGACGGAGTGGGGGAAGGCGTCCGACCAAATCGAACACACCCAAATCGAAGCCGCCCGTTGAAAGCCCTCAACTTCAGGTTCGAGTTGGAGCGCCGCTCAATCCTTGTGGAGAATGAATTCCAGATAGAGGTTGCGCTGCAGGATCGAGTGGTTGTCGTCGGAGATCAGCGACACCATCAGCGCACCGTCGTCGCGGGTCCAGACGTCGAGCCCTTCCATGTTGTCGATCTGGTAGCCCATGTCGGCTTCCAGCAGCACCGGCCCATCAGCGACCGCGCCCTTCTCGACGCTCTCGCCATAGATGCGCCGCAGCCGCATCTTGACGCCGCTGGCCATCGAAAAACTGCGCTCCAGCAGCAAAAGGTCACCGTCCGGCAGGAAGGCACCGTCGGTGATGTCGAAGTCGCCGTTGCGCTTGACGGTGAAGACGCCCTTGTGCGGCCCTTCGATGATGGCGGCATAGATGTTGCCGGCCTTGTCCAGGCTCTTCTCCGACACCACCACCAGCCCGCCCTGATGCTGGCCGTTGGCACTGGCATGGGTGACGGTTTCGAAGCCGCGATTCTGGCGCAGTTCCCGGGCCGGAACCAGGAAGTCCAGTTGTTTGAACGGCGCTTTCATGTCGTCAGGATCGATCTTGAACTGGGCGACGCGGTGGTTGCGCTCGAAGCCGACCGTGGCGATGCCGTCCTTGACGGCGAGGCCTTCGGCGTCGACTTCCCACTTCTTTTCGATTGCCTGACCTGATCCGTCGACCATCTGCTGCATATGAAAATTCCGGACGCCGGATGGCCGCCTGTCGGCGTCGCGGACCACCGTGCCGAAAAACCAGAAGCCGGTGTCGGCCACCCCGACGAAATCGCCGCCGGCTTTCAGAAATCGGAAGGCCGACAGCGCACCGAAGTCGCGCGACGGCGAGGTCATCTCCAGCCCGCCGACGAATTCGAGCGGTCCGAACTGCTTGTCGGCACGGCCAATCTGGAATTCGGTGATCGGGCGAGCCGAGATTTCGATCGGCTCGACCGAGGCCGGGCCGGCCGAACCGGCTGGCGCCGAAGCCACGCCGACAAGCAGGACGATGGCGGCGAAAAGCGTCCGTCGAAGGCCGCCGCGCGGAAAAATCATCCGGCGCGCCGCATGCCGCCGCGCCGCGTGTCGCGCGCGCTTTCCTCGGCGAACAGCGAAGCCAGTTGCTCGGTCATGGCGCCGGCCAGTTCCTCGGCATCGACGATGGTGACCGCGCGCCTGTAATAGCGAGTGACGTCATGGCCGATGCCGATGGCCAGCAATTCGACCGGCGAGCGCGTCTCGATCAGCTCGATGACGGCGCGCAGATGGCGCTCGAGATAATTGCCCGGATTGACCGACAGCGTCGAATCGTCGACCGGCGCGCCGTCCGAGATCATCATCAGGATCTTGCGCTGTTCCGGGCGGGCGATCAGGCGATTGTGCGCCCACAGCAGCGCCTCGCCGTCGATGTTTTCCTTAAGCAGGCCCTCGCGCATCATCAGGCCGAGATTGCGCCGTGCCCGCCGCCACGGATGGTCGGCCGACTTGTAGATGATGTGGCGCAAATCGTTGAGCCGGCCCGGATTCGGCGGCTTGCCGTCCTTCAGCCATTTCTCGCGCGCCTGCCCGCCCTTCCAGGCCCGGGTGGTGAAGCCGAGGATCTCGACCGAGACGCCGCAGCGCTCCAGCGTGCGCGCCAGGATGTCGGCGCAGGTGGCAGCGACCGTGATCGGCCGGCCGCGCATCGAGCCGGAATTGTCGAGCACCAGCGTCACCACCGTGTCGCGGAATTTGGTGTCGCGCTCCTGCTTGAAGGACAACGGCTGCATCGGGTCGATGACGACGCGCACCAGCCGTGCCGGGTCGAGATAGCCTTCTTCCAGGTCGAAGTCCCAGGACCGGTTCTGCTGCGCCATCAGGCGGCGCTGCAGCCGGTTGGCCAGCCGCCCGACGACGCCGGACAGATTGGCAAGCTGCTTGTCGAGGAAGGCGCGCAGCCGGTCGAGTTCCTCTTCTTCGCACAGCTCCTCGGCGCCGACCGTCTCGTCGAAGGCGGTGGTGAAGACCTTGTAGTCGATTTCCTTCGGCAGGTTGGCGAAGGGATTGTCGTTGCGGCGCGCCTCGCCGGGGGTCTCGGCATCCGCGTCGTCATCGTCGGACAGATCGTCGGCGGTGGCGTCGGATGCCTCCGTCTCGGCCGACTGCTCGTCGTCGGCCGAAGCCTCGGCATCCTCGGACTGCGACTGTTCGGAGCCGGAATCCTCTTCGCCGCCTTCCTCGCTTTGCTCCTCGCCTTGCGGCTGGTTGTCGTCATTGTCGTCGGAGTCTTCCGTCTCCTGGTCGTCGCCTAGCTCCTCGGCCATTTCCATGGAAGCGAGCATCTCGCGCACGACGCGGGCGAAGGCCTGCTGGTCGTCGAGCTTGGCTGAAAGTCCGTCGAGGTCGGCCTTGGCCTTTTCCTCGACCCAGGGGCGCCAGAGCTCGACCAGCCGCTCGCCGCTCTTCGGGATCGGGCGGCCGGTCAGCTTCTCGCGCACCATCAGCGCCAATGCTTCCTCGATCGGCGCGTCGGCCTTGTCCTTGACATCGACGAGGTTGGCCTTGGCGTATTTGTCCTCCAGCATCGAGCCGATATTGTCGGCCACACCTTGCATGGCTCTGCTGCCGATCGCCTCGACGCGGGCCTGCTCGACCGCATCATAGATGGCACGGGCCTGCTTGCCTTCCGGCGCCAGCTTGGTGTGGATGCGCACGTCATGGCAGGCGCGCTTCAGCGCCATGGAATCGCCGAGGCCGCGGGTGATGGCGATGTCGGTCTTCGACGCCTTCTTTGGCAGTTCGGGCAAGCGGGCGCGGCTGCCGGCGAGTGCCGGCCTATCCTTGGCGAAAGCGACTTCCAGATCCTTGTCGCCGGCGATGGCGCGCATGCAGACGGAGACGGCGCGCTTGAAGCTATCGGCTTCAGAACCCGTCTTCGACTTGTTGCGCGTGTTGTCGCCCGGACCCGCCATCGATTATTCCCTGGAGCACGACGTTGCCGGACAAGTCATATGACCATCCGGCATCGCGCTCTTAGCCCAGCACCACGTTGGCGGCACTCTCGGGCAGATCCTCGCCGAAGGCGCGCTGGTAGAACTCGGCAACGACCGAGCGTTCCAGTTCGTCGCACTTGTTGAGGAAGGTCAGCCGGAACGCCATGCCGATATTGCCGAAGATCTCGGCATTCTCGGCCCAGGTGATGACCGTGCGCGGGCTCATCACCGTCGACAGATCGCCATTGATGAAGGCCGAGCGCGTCATGTCGGCGACGCGCACCATCTTGTTGACGATGTCCTTGCCCTTGCCGTCGCGATAGTGCTTGGCCTTGGCCAGCACGATGGCGACTTCATTGTCGTGCGGCAGATAGTTCAGCGTTGTGACGATCGACCAGCGGTCCATCTGCGCCTGGTTGATCTGCTGGGTGCCGTGATAGAGGCCGGTGGTGTCGCCCAGCCCGACCGTGTTGGCGGTCGAGAACAGCCGGAACGCCGGATGCGGACGAATAACCCGGCTCTGGTCGAGCAGCGTCAGCCGGCCCGACGATTCCAGCACGCGCTGGATGACGAACATCACGTCCGGACGACCGGCGTCATACTCGTCGAAGCACAGCGCGACATTGTGCTGATAGGCCCAGGGCAGGATGCCGTCGCGGAATTCGGTGATCTGCAAGCCATCCTTGACGACGATCGCGTCCTTGCCGACGAGATCGATACGGCTGACATGGCTGTCGAGGTTGACGCGCACGCAAGGCCAGTTGAGGCGGGCGGCGACCTGTTCGATATGGGTCGACTTGCCGGTGCCGTGATAGCCCGACACCATGACGCGGCGGTTGTAGGCAAAGCCCGCCAGGATCGCCATGGTCGTGTTCTTGTCGAACAGATAGTCGGGATCGATGTCGGGCACATGTTCGCTGGTCGCCGAATAGGCCGGCACCACCATCTTGGACTCGAAACCGAATTTTTCCTTCACCGACACCGTGGTGTCGGGCAGGTTGGCGATGTCGCGATCGACCTTGTTCATATCTCTCAACGTCTCCACGGGCGAAACGCCTGATTTCGCCGGCAATCGATTTTGTTCGGGGGCGGTCTTAGAGCCTTTTCCAATCTTATGAAAGTTGGAAAAATGCCCCGACCGAAAGGTCGCTCAGCACAGGCCCGCCTGTTTGAGCACGCGATAGGCCTGCAGCACATCGCGGAACCGGTCTTCCGAACCTCTGTCGCCGCCATTCGCATCCGGATGGTGACGCTTCACCAGTTCCTTATAGCGCGCCTTGATCTCCTTGCCAGTCGCCTTTGTATCAAGGCCAAGCGTTTCCAGTGCCTTGGCCTCAAGCGGCTTGGCCTTGCGCTCGCGCGCCTCGCGCGGATCCTTCGGCCCCTTGAACAGGTCGAAGGGGTCGCGCATGCGATTGTAGTAGCCGGCGCGGCCGGAACGCATCTGGGCCATATCGGGCGACGAACGCGTCGAGGCGCCGTTGACCCCCATTTTCCAGGTCGGCCGATGGCCGGTCATCGCTTCCTTCTGGAAGCGCGCGACCTCGGTGTCCGGGACGCCGGAGAAATAGTTGAAGCCCTTGTTGTACTCGCGCACGTGGTCGAAGCAGAAGCGGAAATACTCGCCCTCCTTCATGCGCCCGACCGGCGCCCGATGGGTGCCGGCCTCCTTGCAGCCATCCCACTGGCAGATCGGCGAATGCGACTTCAGCTCCGCATCCTTCTCCGGACGGATGCGAATCTTCTCGAAATATTTGGGGTACGGCTTCATCTCACCCATTTATGGGGCGTTCGCAGATGCGAAACAAGAATTGACATTTTCGCGATGATCGCCCTAACCGCTGAATCGCGGCATAAAGCGGGCGAATGGCGGATTTTGTTGCGCGGTAGCCCCATTTTCCAAACCGATTCCGGTTTTACGGGCTGCTGCGCCAGCCATATGTGGTGAAGGGAGACGGCGATGTCCATACAGACGACCATGGAAGACAAGCTCAACAGGGCATTTTCGCCGGACCGGCTGGTCATCATCAACGAAAGCCATCTCCATGCCGGCCATCACCATTCTGGCTCCGACCATCACGGCACCTATGATGGCACCGGCGAGACACATTTTCGCGTCCGCGTCGTCGCTTCCGCCTTTGTCGGCATGAGCCGCATCGACCGTCACCGCGCCGTCAACGAGTTGCTTGCCGACGAACTGAAGGCCGGCGTGCATGCGCTGGCAATCGAACCGGCGGCTCCCGGCGAAAAGACCCGCTGGTAGGCCAGGTCGCTCTCGCCTTCCGCAGCGCTCAGAGCACCGCTTCGATGAGAAACGGCCCGCGCCGCGACAAAGCACTGTCCAGAAGCGCGTCGAACCGTTCGCACGTGTCGGCGCGGGCTGCCTCCACGCCCATGCCTTTCGCCAGCGAAACCCAGTCCAGCGAGGGATGGTCGAGGTCGAGCATCCGCCTGGCATTCTCGCCGATCGCGCCGACGCCGACATTGCGCATTTCACCATGCAGGATCGCATAGGTCCTGTTGGAAAAGACAATCGTCACCACGTCGAGATTTTCCCTCGCCTGCGTCCACAGTCCCTGCACCGTGTACATGCCGCTGCCATCGGCCTCCAGATTGATCACCTTGCGACCGGGACAGGCGATCGCCGCCCCGGTTGCCATCGGGATGCCTCCGCCGATCGATCCACCCGTGCCCATCATGTAGTCGTGCGGCGCGGCAAAGGCCGACAGCGCGAAGAAACGCCGCGCCGAAGTGATCGCCTCATCACAGATGATCGCATCCGCGGGGAGCTTTCGCGCCACCGACAGTGCGATGGCATCTTCCGTCAGCTTGCCACTCGGCGTTGCCTCCTCGGGGAACGCGGTGGCAAACACCGTTTGTTGCGACGGCTTTATGCCGAGCTCGTCGCGAAGCGCTTCCAGCGCGGCCTGCAGATCGTCGCCATGGCCGGCAAGCGTCAGCACCTGGCAGCCGTCGCGAACGAGCCGTCCGGGTTTTCCCGGATAGGCGAAGAAGGCAACCGGCTCCTTCGCGCCGACCAGGATAAGGACGTCGATATCCCTGAGCAGCGCCGTCGCCGCATCGACCGGATAAGGGATGCGGCTCGGGGCGACACGGCCGCGCCCGCGTTGCATCCGGGCGATCAGGACCTCGCTGAACAGACGGACATCGCCGGCTGTCGATATCTGGCCGGCGATTTCAAGCGCGTCGGCCCGCGCTGCTCGGCCGCGGACGATCATGCCGGCACGGCCCGGAGCGGCCCGGATCGCAGCCGCTACCTTTCGCACGGCGTCCATGTCGACGGCGGGCGGCGGCGCAAGCTTGACCTTGCCGACCGAGACCGCGCCAACCTCGCCCCATGCCGCATCCGCAGGCAGGATCAGCGTTGCGACGCCCGGAGGTGTCAGCGATGCACGAAAGGCCGCCTGGGCCGCCGGCGCGACATCGGCCGGACCGTCGACGCGGCCGACCCAGTTCGACATTGGCGCCGCCAGGCTCTCGATGTCGCTGGTCAGCGGAGCGTCGAGCGCCAGATGGTAGGAGGCATGGTCGCCGACAATGTTGATCATCGGGCTAAACGCGCGCCGGGCATTGTGCATGTTGGCCAGGCCGTTGGCCAAGCCCGGGCCGGTATGCAGCAGCGTCGCTGCGGGGCGGTCGGCCATGCGCGCATAGCCGTCGGCGGCACCGGTCACCACGCCTTCGAACAGGCCGAGCACGCAACGCATCTCGGGTTTGCGGTCGAGCGCTGCAACGAAATGCATTTCGGATGTGCCGGGATTGGCGAAGCAGACCGTCACATCATTGGCCAGCAGCACGTCGCACAGGACATCGGCGCCATTCATGAAATTCTCTCCCATCTGACGATTAGGAGCAATTCCAGGAAAAGTGTGAAACGGGCTTCCGTCGGAATTGCGATGAAACAAACAGATGGAGCAATTGCACCCGCGGACGCCCGCGCGGCAATATCCCGCCGCCACCTTTGATCTGATCCAGTTCTTGTATCCGCTCAGCCCACCGTCGCTTTCAGGAACGCCAGCGCGGCAGTGGTCAGCGCGTCGCCGTCCTCGCCGAAATCGCGGTCGATCGACATATGCGTATAGGCGCTACCGTCGAACAGCGTGACCTTTGTGCCGGTGGCGCGCAGGCGCTCGGCAAAGGCCTTCGAGTCCTCGCCACGGCCAGGCGCCCGCGAATAGGCGATGAAGGTTGGCGGATGCTGGCGGCCGTCGACATAGCTGACCGGAGACAGGGCAGCCCATTGCGCTGGATCGGAAAAGACCCGCGCATAGGCCCGGACCATGCCGCCATTCTTGGAGAGTGCCGCAAGATCATAGGCCCTGGTGTCGTCGAGAATGAGTGCCGCGACGCCAAGCAGCCCGCCGCGCATGCCGGTCAATGCAATCAGATGGCAGCCGGCCGAATGGCCCATCCCGACAATGCGGCTGGGGTCGCCGCCATGCTGGGCGATGTTGGCGCGCACATAGGCATAGGCCTTTTCGACATCGCCAGCCTGGGTCGCGACATCCGCCCGGGGCAGCATGCGATAGTCGATCGAGACGAAACAAAAGCCGTTGGCGAGCAGGAAGGCCGGCTTGGCGCCCACCTGGCTGCGTTTGCCAAACTCCCAGGCACCGCCATGGACGAAGAAGACGACAGGCAAACCCTTTGCGCCATCAGGCGCGTAGATATCGAGCTTGGCCGGGCCGTAGTCGAAGGTTTTGGGAGATGGCGACGACTGGCGCGCGAAAGTCTTGGCTGGCAGAAAAGCCGCCATCGAAGCCAAAAGCAGGGTTCGCCGATCAATCACCCCAGGGCGTCCCCGGCTGGCCTGATCCTCAACCGGGCGATCCGGTTCTTGTCGCGCTTCATCACGATAAAGCGCTTGCCGTGGAACGTAAAAGCCTGCTTCTCCTCGGGGATCGACTGCGTCTCATGGATGACGAGGCCGGCAATGGTGGTCGCTTCCTCGTCCGGCAAGTCCCAGTCGAGCGCCCGGTTCAGGTCGCGGATCGGCACATTGCCGTCGACGACGACGGAGCCGTCGGCCTCCTGCTTGACGCCCTGGATATCGACATCGTGCTCGTCGGCGATCTCGCCGACGATCTCCTCGATGATATCTTCCAGCGTCACCAGGCCTTCGACCTCGCCATACTCGTCGACGACGACGGCAAAATGCGCCTTTCGGCGCAGGAAGGCGTTGAGCTGTTCCTGCAGGGTCGTGGTGTCGGGCACGAACCAGGGCCTCGAGGCGATCTTCATCACATCGATCTTGGAAAAATCGTTGCCGACTTCATTGAGCGCGCGCAGCAGGTCCTTGGCGTGCAGCACACCGACGATGTTGTCGAGCGAGCCCTTCCACAGGGGCATGCGGGTGTGCGGGCTCTGCAGGATCTCGCGCACCACCGCTTCCGGCGGATTGTCGGCATTGACCGAACGCATGTTGGTGCGGTGCACCATGACGTCGGAGACTTCGAGCTCTTCGAGGTCGAACAGGCCACCGACACGGTCGCGATCCTCGCGCACCACCTGGCCGTCGCGGCGGAAATCGTCGACCGCGCCGCGCAACTCGTCCTGGCTCGACCGCTGCGGCTCGATGCGCAGCAGCTCGTAGCCGAACGCGGCGAGCAGGCGCGTGCGCAAGGCAACGGCCAGCAGGATGAGGACGGCAAGGACAGCAACGACGATCCAGCCGGTCCCGTTGTCCATCTCAGCCGGCTTTCCTGTTGCCCGGATGGTTCTCTTTCAGGAACAACAGCACCTCCGACGCCGGCACGTCCTTGGCAATGAACGCCTGGCCGATGCCGCGCGTCAGGATGAAGGTCAGCGCGCCGCGTGACACTTTCTTGTCCTGGGTGATGAAGGCAAGCAGCGCGTCGGCATCCGGCAGATCGCCCGGAATATCGGCCATCCGCCACGGCAGGCCGACGGCGCGCAGATGCGCCTCGACGCGCGCCGCGTCGTCGGGGCTGGCCAGATTGAGCCGCGACGAGAACCGATGCGCCAGCGCCATGCCGATGGCGACCCCTTCGCCATGGACGAGACGGGTTCCGTCATAATGCGTGGCGGCTTCCAGCGCGTGGCCGAACGTGTGGCCGAGATTGAGCAGCGCGCGGTCGCCGGTCTCGAACTCGTCGCGGGCGACCACGTCGGCCTTGGCGCGGCAGGCTTCGGCAACCGCCTGCGCCCTCTCCGGCCCGCCGGCGAACACCTTGCCCCAGTTCTGTTCCAGCCAGCCGAAGAACTCTGGCCGATCGATCAGCCCGTATTTGGCAAGCTCGGCATAGCCGGCGCGGAATTCGCGGATCGGCAGCGTGTCGAGCACCTCGGTATCGGCCAATACCAGCTTCGGCTGGTGGAAGACGCCGACGAGGTTCTTGCCGCGCGGACTGTTGATGCCGGTCTTGCCACCGACCGAGGAATCGACCTGCGCCAGCAGCGAGGTCGGAATCTGCACGAAATTCATGCCGCGCCGCACGATACCGGCGGCAAAGCCGGCAAGGTCGCCGATGACGCCGCCGCCCAGGGCGATGACGATGTCGCCGCGCTCCAGCCTGGCGGCCAGCACGCTGTCCACCACCTCTTCGAGATGGGCAAAGCTCTTGGTTTTCTCGCCGGCCGGCAGCGTGATGACGGCTGGCTGGATGCCGCTCTTTTCGAGACCTGCCTTCAGCGCGTCGAGATGCGCCGCCGCGACATTGGCGTCGGTGACGACGGCAGCGCGCGTGCCTGGCAGGCGGCGCGAAATCTCGGCACCGGCGCGCAACAGCAGCCCCGAGCCGATCAGGATGTCGTAGGTCCGGTCGCCAAGCCCGACCTCGACAACAACGGGTGCATCGGCGCTCACGATCGTACCTCGCCTGTCGCGGCAATTTCATCGATGCCGAAATGCCGGCCCAGCGCCTCGATCACCTCGGCGGCGATAACCTCCTTGCGGTCGTCGCGGGTCGGCACGGTGACGTCCGATGTCGCGTAGACCGGATAGCGCTCGCCCATCAGCCGTTCCAGCACGGCGCGGGGATCGGCGCTTTTCAACAGCGGCCGGTTCTGCTTCTTGGAGACGCGGTCCATCAAAAGGTCGAGCTCAGCCTTCAGCCATACCGACACGCCGTGGGCGGCGATGGCCTCGCGCGTCTGCGCGTTCATGAAGGCGCCGCCGCCCGTCGACAGCACCTGCGGGCCGTTTTCCAGCACGCGCAGGATGACGCGCTGCTCCAGGGCCCGGAACTCGGTCTCTCCATAGCGCTCGAACAGCTCCGGAACGGTCATCCGCGAGACACTTTCGATCTCCTGGTCGCTGTCGATGAACGGCAGCGCCAGCATCGTCGCCACCTTGCGGCCGATCGCCGTCTTGCCGGCGCCCATCAGCCCGACAAAGACGATGGAACGACCGCCCAGCCGGCCAAGCAGCGCGGCGTGGCTCTCGCCTGGAGGATTTGCCGGTAGCGCGTTCATCAGATGTTTCCACGGCCCTCTTTGCCGGCGTATCGACATGAAAAGCCCGTTTGCGTCAAGCTTGGCAAGCACCCGAGCCTGATATGGGCTGGCAAGGTCTGATCAGAAGTTGCTGACAGGCCTCAGCTTCTTCCTTGAATTGGCCGGATTGGCGTCCCATAAGGGGACAGGGTTTGGAAACGCAGAACAAGTAGACGGGCGAAAATTGATGCCGACACTGTTTCGCTTTGTCGTGACACTCGCGATTCTGGCTGGCATTGCCTATGGTACGATGTTCGCGCTGGTGATGTTCGTCGAGCCCAAGAAGGCGGAAATGAGCGTGCGCATCCCGCCGGAAAAGCTCAATCCCAAGAAAAGTTGACTGACAAGAAAAGCTGAATGAACAGCGCCGCCCGCATCGAAGCCTTCCTGGAAATGATGAGCGCCGAGCGGGGCGCTGCCGAAAACACGCTTTCCTCCTATCGCCGCGACCTCGAGGATGCTTCGAACGAGATCGCTGGCGGGCTCGCCGGCGCCGCCGTCGCCGATATCCGCGCCTATCTCGACGATATCGCCGCGCGCGGCTTTGCGCCAACCTCGCAGGCACGCAAGCTGTCGGCGATCCGTCAGTTCTTCAAATTCCTCTATGCCGAGGGCCTGCGCGGCGATGACCCGACCGGCACGCTGGACAGCCCGAAAAAAGGCCGGCCGCTGCCCAAGACGATGAGCGAGGCCGACACCGGCCGGCTGATCGACCGCGCCGCGACCGAAGCCGGCGATGCCGGGCTCGACGATAGCGACAGTCTGGCGGCACTGCGCCTGCATGCGCTGGTCGAGGTGCTCTACGCCACCGGCCTGCGCGTTTCCGAACTGGTTGGCCTGCCGGTGACGGTGGCGCAGCGCGACGACCGTTTCTTCATGGTGCGCGGCAAGGGCGACAAGGAGCGGATGGTGCCGCTGTCGGCCAAGGCGCGCACGGCGATGAAGTCCTGGCTTGCCGCCCGCTCCAGGGTGCCTGCCTTCGCCGACAGTCCGTTTCTGTTTCCGGCCGCCTCCGACAGCGGCTATCTCTCGCGCCAGGTCTTCGCCCGCGACCTGAAAGGGCTGGCCGCGAGGGCCGGCATCGCCTCGGCCAAGATATCGCCACACGTGCTGCGCCATGCTTTTGCCAGCCACCTGTTGCAGAACGGTGCCGATCTCAGGGCCGTGCAGCAACTGCTCGGCCATGCCGACATATCGACGACACAGATTTATACCCATGTGCTGGAGGAGCGGCTGGTGCGGCTGGTCAACGATCATCATCCGCTTGCCGACTAGGCCTCATATCGCTATGTGAGGACGACGTTTCACCGCCCGGAGCCTCGCATTTCACGGTTCCGTCAGCCATTGCCTTCCGACGTATCGGTCCGCTCAAGCATGTACAATTACCTCGATTTCGAAAAGCCGGTGCAGGACCTCGAGGGCAAGATCCTCGAGCTGAAGAAGCTTGCCGAGAACGGCGAGGCGGTCGATGTCGGCGACGAGATCAGCCGTCTCGAGAAGCGCTCTCGCGATGCGCTGCGCGACGCCTACAAGGCGCTGACGCCGTGGCAGAAGGTGCAGGTGGCGCGCCATCCCGACCGGCCGCATTGCGTCGACTACATCAAGGGCCTTTTCAACGATTTCACGCCGCTCGCCGGGGACCGCAATTTCGGCGAGGACCAGGCGATCGTCGGCGGTTTCGCCCGCTTTCGCGGCGAGCCGGTGGCGATCATCGGCCAGGAAAAGGGCTCCGACACGACCAGCCGGCTGAAGCACAATTTCGGTTCGGTGCGGCCGGAAGGCTACCGCAAGGCGGTGCGTCTCATGGAGCTTGCCGACCGGTTCAAGATTCCGTTGCTGACGCTGGTCGACACCGCCGGCGCCTATCCCGGTGTCGGCGCCGAGGAGCGCGGCCAGGCGGAAGCCATTGCCCGTTCGACCTCGGCCTGCCTCGGCCTCAAGGTGCCGTCGATCTCGGTGGTCATCGGCGAAGGCGGCTCGGGTGGCGCCATCGCGATCGCCACCGCCAACCGCGTCTACATGCTCGAACACGCCATCTATTCGGTGATTTCGCCGGAAGGCGCGGCCTCGATCCTGTGGCGCGACACGACGCGCTCCAAGGACGCGGCGACCAACATGAAGATCACCGCGCAGGATCTTCTGGAGCTGAAGATCATCGATGCCATCATCCCCGAGCCGCTCGGCGGCGCGCATCGTGGCGCCGAAACCGTGATCGCCGCGACCGGTGACCTCATCGCCAGGACGATGAAGGAATTTTCCGGCGCCAACACTGATTTCCGCGAGCAGCGCCGCGAGAAATACCTGGCAATGGGCCGCAGTCTCTGACCACAAGCGCCCTTGCCCGCCGCAATGTGGCGGCGCGGAGCATTTTTGCCACAAAAATGCCGCTGCATTCGGCTCAATGAGACTGCCGCATGGGGACGCATCGACACTTGTGGTAAGGAATTTTCAAGGTTAACGGGCTTAGGGTCCGTCCACGTTCAGTGCAGTAGCCGTGGCATGAATCGCCCTGGCGCCAGAGAAAAAGACGATATCCGCAGCCATGTTCGCAAAGCTTGCCCGCACCGGAATCCTGATCGCCGCCCTCGGCGTTGCCGGCTGCAACGATTCGTCGATGAAGGATTTCGCGCCCGAGGCCAACAAGCCGCTGCCCGACAAGATCCTCGCCGATATGAAGGCCAAGGGCATGGTCCGCACCTCGTCGGTGATGGCCCGCATCTTCAAGGAAGAGGGCAAGCTCGAAATCTGGAAGGCCAAGACCAACGGCCGCTACGACATGGTGGCCAGCTACGATATCTGCAAATGGTCGGGCAAGCTCGGGCCGAAATACACCGAAGGTGACCGTCAGGCGCCTGAAGGCTTCTACACGGTCCGCCCGTCGCAGATGAATCCGCGCTCGAACTACCATTTGTCTTTCAACATCGGCTTTCCCAATGCCTATGACCGGGCCAATGGTCGCACCGGCGCCAATCTGATGGTGCACGGCGCCTGTTCGTCGTCCGGCTGCTATTCGATGACCGACGCGCAGATCGAGCAGATTTATGCCTTCGGCCGAGACGCCTTCCAGGGTGGCCAGACCGAATTCCAGATCCAGGCCTTCCCGTTCCGCATGACTGCCGCCAACATGGCGCGCTACCGCAACGACCCGAATTACGACTTCTGGAAGATGCTCAAGGTCGGCTACGACAATTTCGAAATCACCAAGGTGCCGCCGAAAGTCGACGTCTGCGAAAAGCGCTATGTCTTCAATCAGGTTGCAGCCGACGGCCAGACGTTCGATCCGACGGGTCCCTGCCCGGCGACGACGCAGCCGGATTCGCTGAAAAGCGCCTACAACTCCTACATGAGCACCTATGACGCGGCGTTCAACGGCGCGATCAAGGCCAGCGTGCCCCCGCCCAAGCCGACCATCGCCGGCATCAAGGAAGCCAGCATCGTCTCCGACTGGTCGAAGCGCCGCGCTCGCGGCGAGCGCGTGCCGATCGATCCGCCGTCGCTCAATTCCGACGGTTCGGTGACCGAGACGGCGCGCATGGGCCGCATCGATTCGCCGGCCGGGCGCAAGATGGCGGCACTCGAGGCCGAGAAGGCCGCCAAGCAGAAGGCCGAGGAGCAGAGGCTGGCTGCCATAGAGGCTGCCAAGGCGGCCAAGGAAGCCGCTAAGGCACAGGCCTTGGCCGAGAAAGAAGCGGCCAAGGCCGCCAAGGAAGCCCCTGTCGCCACCGCTACCATTGCTGCCCCCACCGAGGCCGCGCCGGCAGCCGAAACGCAGGCTGCGAGTGCCGATGAGAGCAAGGTAACAAGGCTGAAGAACAAGCTGCTCGGCATGTTCGGCGGCTGAGTTCCCGCCGTGACCAAAAGCGATGCTGTCTATGACCTCAAAGGGCTGAACTGCCCCTTGCCTGTACTGAAAGCGAAGAAGCGGCTGGCCGGAATGCGCCCGGGCAGCCGGCTGTGGATCGAAACCACCGATCCGCTGGCCGTTATCGACATCCCCGCATTCTGTTCCGATAGCGGCCATCGCCTCGTCGAAACGGCGGCGCTCGCCGGCGGCCATCGCTTTCTGGTCGAGCGCGGCGAGCAACGATCTTAGAATTTAGAGCAATTCCAGGAAAAGTGTGAAACGGTTTTCCCGGGAGAAGCGCGTAGCGCTTTCCCTGGGGAATTGCGTCAAAACAAAGAGTTAGAGCGGTTAGCGCCCGGCGATCGCCAGCGGATTGTTTTCCAGCGCCGCGCGGTCGGGCGTGTCGATCGATGGCCGGTTGGTGAAGGCTGCGAACAGCCGGCGCACATAGTCTTCCGGCATGTCGAGCGTGATCAGCACCAGCCGCGTGCCGCGCTGGCCATCCGGCCAGGACGGCAATTGCACCGGCGGATGCAGGATCTTCTGCACGCCATGCACCACCAGCGGCCGTGACGGGTCTTCCTGCAATTCGATGACGCCCTTCATGCGCAAAAGGCGTTCGCCATGCGCCGAGCGCAAAAGGTCGAGAAACATCTCGATCGCTGAAAACGGCACCGGCCCATCATGGACCAGCGAATAGGAGCGCACGCGCTGATCGTGGCGATGGCCATGGTCATGGCCATGCGCGTGATCATGGCCGTTATGATGGTGATGGTCGTGATCATGCGCCGCTTCTTCGCCAAGCCAGCGCCGCACATCGGCGGATTTGGTCGCGGGATTGTAGAGGCCGCAGTCAAACAGCGCCGCCACGCCCGTCCCCGTGTCCGCGGCATCGAGCAACTCGGCGCCCGGATTGATTTGCCGCAAGCGCGCCCGCAGCGTTTCCAGTTCACGCGGATCCGTGACCAGATCGGCTTTGCTCAGCACGATGCGGTCGGCCACGGCGACCTGCTTGACCGCCTCGACATGCGCATCGAGCGTGGCATTGCCATTGACCGCGTCGACCAGCGTGATGACGCCGTCGAGCCGGAAGGCCTGCACCAGCGCCGGATGCGCCATGATCGACTGCAGCACCGGCGCCGGGTCGGCGAGGCCGGTGGTCTCGACGATGACACGGGCGAGACGGGCAATGCGGCCGGTCTGCAGCCGGTCGACAAGGTCGGCCAGCGTGTCGACCAGTTCGCCGCGCACCGTGCAGCACAGACAGCCGTCCGAAAGCTGGATAATGCCGTCGGAAGCCTGCTCGACCAGCAGATGGTCGATCGCCACCTCGCCGAACTCGTTGATGATGACGGCCGTGTCGGCCAGTGCCGGATCTTTCAAGAGCCGGTTGAGCAGCGTCGTCTTGCCGGCACCGAGGAAGCCGGTCAGCACCGAGACGGGGATCGGGAAGTCCGCCATTAGGCTCCGACTTTTTGCTTGAACATGATCTCTGGACGAACGGAACCGTTCGTCCGAGAAAACCGGAGTCCAAGTTTCGCTGGCGCGGACTTTCGGTTCGGGATCATGCTCTAATTCGCGACCTTGACCGGCTGGTCGCCCTGGGCCGCCGAGCCCGTCACAGTCGGATCGCCGCCGGCAGGTGCCGGCCGGTCGGGCCGCCAGCTCGGGATCGGCACGTCGGCATATTCCTGGCCGCCTTGGTCGAGCATGGCCTTCGGCGCCGGGCCGGTGGCGCCGCCGAGGCCGACGGCAACCAGCGTCGGCACATGGTCGAGCTTTTCCTGGTAGGGCGACTTCGGCACGTTTTTTGGAGCGGCAGCCGGAGGCGCCTCGGACTGCTCGTCCGGCGCCTTCTTCTTGCAGATCTCGTCATGCATGTCGTTGGGCGAGACGGTGTCGCCGTAAGGCGCCAGCGTGGCAATGGTCGCTGAGCCGGCAGCCGGCGTGTCAAACCCCTGGTCGAGCAGTTTCGCTGCCGTTTCAGCGCGGCTGACCGCCGATTTCTCGCCAAGCACCACCGCGACCAGCGTGCGCCCGTTGCGCGTCGCCGAGCCGATCATGTTGAAGCCGGAGGGACAGACGAAGCCCGTTTTCATGCCGTCGGCGCCCGGATAGCGGCCGATCAGCAGATTGTAGTTCGGGATCGCCTTCTTGCCGACGGCCAGACCCTCGATCGAGAACCATGGCGCATATTGCGGGAACTCCCGGCGGATCGCCATGACCAGCACGGCGAGATCGCGCGCCGTCGTGTACTGGTCGGGCGAATAGAGCCCGTTCGGATTGACGAAATGCGTGCCGGTCATGCCGAGCCGAGCCGCTTCGGCATTCATGCGGTCGGCGAAGGCGGCCTGCGAGCCGCCGACATTCTCGCCGACGGCCATGGCGATGTCATTGGCCGACTTGACCAGCATCATCTTCAGCGCATTGTCGAGCCGCATCACCGAGCCTGGCTTGAAGCCCATCTTGCTTGGCGGCTCGGCGGCGGAGTGTTTCGTCACCTTGATCGGCGAATCAAGCTGGACCTCGCCGGCCGCGAGCGCCCGGAAGGTCACATAGGCGGTCATCAGCTTGCTCAGCGAAGCCGGATACCAGCGCTTGAAGGCATCCTGCTGTTGCAGGATCTTGCCGCTGTTCAGGTCGAACAGAACCACTGGATTGGCCAGCGCCGGCCCGGCCACGGCGGAGAGCACGATTGCGCCAGCCGAGAATAGTTTGAGGAAATGCCTGTGCCGCATGATCAAATCCGAAATCGCCTCTTGCCGTAGTCGCCCCTGGCTCCGTAAGATTTCGTTACACGATCGCCAGCATAATGGGTCCGACCCTCAAAAACCGGACCGCATCGTTGCGGTGCTATTTACCCTATGTGACGCCAACATGGCAAAGTGCCTGACGATCACAATTGCAAGGTGGCGGGCAATACCCGCCTGCTCGAACAGCGAGATGGAACCATCATGCCAATCCTGAACCGTGCCGCCGAAATGCAGGACGAGGTCGCCGGCTGGCGCCAACATCTGCACCAGACGCCAGAACTGAACTTCGACGTCTTCAAGACCGCCGCCTTCGTCACCGAGAAACTGAAAGCCTTCGGTTGCGACGATGTGGTGACCGGCCTCGGCAAGACCGGCGTCGTCGGCATCATCCGCGGCCGCCAGGGCGAAGGCCCCACTATCGGGCTGCGCGCCGACATGGACGCGCTGCCGCTCAACGAGATCACCGGCAAGCCTTACGCTTCGACCATTCCCGGCAAGATGCATGCCTGCGGCCATGACGGCCACACGGCGATGCTGTTGGGTGCCGCAAAATACCTCGCCGAGACACGCAACTTCACCGGCTCGGTGGCGGTCATCTTCCAGCCGGCCGAGGAAGGTGGCGGCGGCGGCAACGAGATGGTCAAGGACGGCATGATGGAACGCTTCGACATCTCCAAGGTGTTCGGCATGCACAACATGCCGGGCTTGCCTGTCGGGCAATTCGCCATCCGCCCGGGTCCGATTATGGCGGCGACGGCCGAGTTCACCATCACCGTGAAAGGCAAGGGCGGCCACGCGGCGATGCCGCACGGCACGATCGACCCGATCGTCATCACCAGCCAGCTGGTCGGCGCCTTGCAGACGATCGCCTCGCGCAGCACCGATCCGGTCGAGGCCGTGGTGGTGTCGGTGACCAAGTTCCACGCCGGCGACGCCTACAACATCATCCCGGAATCGGCCGAAATCGCCGGCACGGTGCGCACCTTGAGGAAGGAAATCGCCAAGAAGGCGGAAGAACGCATCCGCGCCATTTGCGACGGGCTGGCGACCGCGTTTGGAGCCAAGATCGAGGTCGACTACCAGGCAAATTACCCCGTGACCTTCAACCATGCGGAAGAGACGGTGTTTGCCAGCGACGTTGCGGCGAACGTCGCCGGCGATGCCCATGTGCACCGCGGCATCCAGCCGGTGATGGGCGGCGAGGATTTCTCCTACATGCTGGAAGCCCGCCCGGGCGCCTTCATCTTCATCGGCAATGGCGACACCGCCGGTCTCCACCACCCGGCCTATGACTTCAACGACGAGGTCATCCCGCACGGCATGAGCTATTGGGTGAAACTGGCGGAAACCGCACTCGCGGCCTGATGCCATCCGCCGAAAGGGCTGGCCGATTTGCGTTCGGCCGGCTCTTGGCGAAACGATCCGAAGCGGCTATGTGTCGGGCCGCGTGGTCCCGTAGCTCAGTAGGATAGAGCGGCAGATTCCTAATCTGTAGGTCACAGGTTCGATTCCTGTCGGGATCACCAACGTTTTCAATTACTTAACGAATTGGTGCCGTACTTTTTTTGCGAAATAGGTGCGGTGAATTTCGTAGCTCTTCAAACTTGGGCACGGGTGCCCAAGAACGAAGCGGCCCAGATCCGCTGAGAAGCGGGACACTACGATGCCCAAAAATTGAGTAGTCGTCGGGTGTTCCCGATCACCACCCTTGCGTGCTTTTGACGAACCGGGACTAGGCCGTGAACCCATAAAACGTGAAATGACCGAGATCGGGCGACAACGGCCTGTCCGCTTCTGGCGATCAGGAGCAACAAGCCGCCGTCCAGCGGTACTATTTCAGCGGCAGGAACAGCTCCGCGACCGTCTCATGCTCCGGCACCTCCGGGAGGAAGGCGAGGCGTTGGCAGTAGAGAGGGAAATCCCTTGCTTCTTCGCCGCTGGCCGGCAGCCAGTCGCGATAGAGGTAGAGAGCGGCGGGCTCCAGATTGTCGGTATTGCCGACGACGCGCAGCACAGCGCAGCGCCCGCCGGGGATAAAGCCAGCCGACACGCCCTCGTCATTCGGTCCTATCGGGCAATCGGTGCCCGCACACAGGTCCATCCGGTATTCGGCTGGGGATGCGGGCCGCCGCTCGGAACGGAAGACGTTGAAGATTGGGCTGGTCTTTGGCGATGACAGGCCAGCGGCCTTTCGCCAGGCGATGAACCGCTGGATGGTATCGCCAATCGTCGCGGGGTCACCCCGATGCTCCATGATCGCCACCGGCGTCGGGGCCACATCGCGGATCGTCACATCTTCATGGCTAAAAGTCTTCTGCATGAGCTTGCTCCTGGCGTTGTCGAGAGGCCCGAGGGCCGCAAGCCACGGCTCCCATTCGGGAGACTTTCGGAACGACGAAGGCGATTGTCCGAACCGTTGCCGAAAGGCGCGGGCGAAGGCATCCGGTGCGTCGTAACCGGCATCCATCGCTATGTCCGTGACGCTTTGGGCGTCTCTGTAGGCCAGCCGGTACGAAGCGCGCTTCATGCGGGCGAGTTGGACATAGCGATGCACGGACAACCCAAAGGTGGACGTGAACTGCCGGTGAAAATGGTATTTCGAGAACGCCGCGACGCCGCTCAACGCTTCCAAGCCCAGATCGTCGTCCAGATGCTGGTCTATGTGGTCCAGCACCCGCTGCATCCGGACATGGTAGTTTTCAAGTGGCGCCTTCACCGTCTCTTCCTCCGTGGCGACACCAGCTAGGCCCTTCCGGATATGTCGCGCTCGACCGATCTTGCGATTTGGCAAGGATCGGCAGGTGACTGCCAGCAACGCAGCTGTTCACGCCATCGCCCACAATCCCCCCGCAACGATCACCGCATAGCGTGCGGCCTTGCCTATTGCGACAAGAGCGACGAACACACCGAGGTTCACGCGGGCCGCGCCCGCCGCAATGGTGAAAGCATCTCCGACGACCGGCAGCCAGGCAAACAGCAGTGTCCATTCGCCAAAGCGCCGGAAGATTCGGCTTGCCTGCTCATAGCGATCGGGAGTGACGGGGAACCAGCGCCTGTCCCGGAGCGATCCGATGCCACGCCCCAGAACCCAGTTCACCACGGAGCCGAGCGTGTTGCCGACCGTGGCGACCACAAGGAGCAGTCCCGGATCCCCGCGGCCCGCGACGATCAGGCCAGCGAGCACCGCCTCCGATGAGACCGGCAGGATGGTTGCGGCGAGGAACGCGCTGAGGAACAGCGCGCCATAGAGCGCCACCACGCCGGACTATGCCTGCACGTCGACAATGCCCATCATGCCGAGCTGCTCGTGCTCGAGGATATGGCAGTGATACATTCTCGGCCCCGGCCGGTCCTGCCGCAGCAGCAGCCGCACCGTCTCTCCGCGCGCGACGTTGACGGTGTCTTTCCAGGCGCGATAGGCCGGCTTCGATATCTCGCCGCCGCGCTCGTACTCGACCACCTGGAACTGCGTCCCATGCACATGGAATGGGTGATCCATGTCTGCCTTGTTGACGATCTCCCAGAGTTCGACCTGTCCAGCCTTGGCGACGATGTCGACGCGGCTCATGTCGAAAGCGGCGCCGTTGATCAGGAACCCCATCTCCATGCCGGTGACGTTCATGGTCATGGTTTCGGTGAAGACGAAGCGCCGGCTGACGGCAGGAGCGCCGAGTTGCGCGATCGGCCGCAGCCTGTCGGGCAATGGCGGGACCGGCTCGGCCGGCGTCTCCGAAACGTTGACCGTGAACAGCGTCAGCCCGGCATCGGCGGGACGTCCAGCACCCATCCAGCCGCGATCGTAGTCGAGCGTGGACAGCGTCGCGGGACCGGGCTTCTCGAAGGAGACAATCAGTTCAAGCCGTTCCGCCGGGCTTAGCAGGATATCGTCGGCCGCGACCGGCGCCTCCAGCAGACCGCCGTCCGTCCCGATGATCGTCATCGGCGCGCCGTCGAAGGAGAGCCGCAAGAAGCGCGCGTTGGTCGCATTGTAGAACCGGAAGCGCCGCTTCGTGCCGAAGGGGACCGTCAGCACCGGATTCTTCTGTCCATTGACCAGCACATGGTCGCCGACGCGCCCGTTCATCAGGTCCGTCATCGTGTTGTCGGGCAAGCTGCCATCGGCCGCAAGACGAAGGTCGGTGAACACCAGCACGGTGTCGCCATAGGCCGCCGGGATCGGATCGGCCTTCGGCTTGACCACGAACGCTCCGGCAAGGCCGCGATAGACCTGCTCGGCCGTCTTGCCGTGCGGATGCGGGTGATACCAGTAGGAGCCGGCGCTGCCTTCCGGCAGGTCGAAGCTGTAGGTGCGATCGGTGCCCGTCGCGACCGGGTCCATCGGATTGCCGTCCTGGTCGGCTGGCACCGGCATGCCGTGCCAATGGATGGTGCTCGCCTGGTCCGCAATCCGGTTGGCGAAGGTGATCTCGACCCGGTCGCCCTCGACCGCCTCGATCAGCGGCCCGGGGCTGGTGCCGTTGTAGCCGAGGATGGGGGTGTCCAGCCCTTCCGCAAAACGCGCCGTGGTGGACCCAGCCGTCAGCTTCGCCTTGAACAGGCCGGGCGTATCGGCTTCGTTGGCGAGGCGGGACAAGTCGCGAAGGGCTTCTCCTTCCGGCAGCACGACGGTGGCCTGCGGCGCAGCGCCCATATCCATGCCGGGCATGTCGTCCATCTTCATCTGGGCGATCGCACGCTTGCTCCCGAGAACCGTCGCAAGACCTGCCGCCAGAAAACCGCGTCGATGCATCTGTCGTCTCCTCGATCAGCCATTGAACGCCAAGCTTGATCCCAAGAAGACTGCCGATGCCCAGCCGGGTCAATGCGGCGTTTGGGCTGCTTGTTCGGCCCAGCGTCATGGCCGTTGGAAAGCTCTTCGATGACCAGGCAGTGCGGGCGACCATCGCGCCAAAAATCCGCTATGGGCGCCGACCATCAGCAGCCCATGCGAACAGGCCGTTTCAGCCAACCCGAACGACAAAATGCTTCGTCACCGGCTCGACGATCTTCCAGGTTCCCTTGAAATCGGCTTCCACCACGAAGGCGTCACCAGGACCCACCTCGACCGGTGCGCCGCCGTCGGGCGTGATGATGATGCGGCCGGCGATCATGTGCACGAACTCGTAGTCGGTGTAGGTCGCATGATAGGTGCCGGGCGTCGCCTTCCATGTGCCCGACATCACCTTGCCGTCTTCGGTCGTGTGCTGCACCGCGGTCTTCATGGTCGGCTTGCCCTCGACCACGACCCAGCCGGCCAGATCGCCGGCTTCCGCGTTCTCGACGGTGCCGAATTTGAGGATCGTCTCGTGTGTCATGCCCTGGGCTCCGTCATTGTGCTGGCATCATGTGCCTGGACGGTCAGATAGCCGATGCCCCTGCCGCGGGCAATGGCGCCGCCGTGTACCGCGCGGCGCTACATCCGGTTCGACGGCGGGTTACGGTTTATGTTGTGCCGAGACAAGCTCGGCCTTGCGACGCGCCGTCTCCAGTCCGAGGCCGATGAAGGCGCGCGCGTGCTTGGCGAGCGCCATGTTGTCGGTCCACAGATTGCGCCAGATGGCGGTTTTCTTCGACAGGTTCTCGTCGACGATTTCCGAGGAAAAGGATTCGAAGCTGAGGTCGTCGCTGTAGCCGATGGCCGTCAGCGCATCGAAGATCGCCGCGAAGTCGATGTTGCCGGTGCCGAGGAAGCCGCGATGGCTCTCGCCGATATGGACATAGCCGATCTTATCTGCGGCGTGGCGTATGGCCAGCCCGACATTGGCCTCCTCGATGTTCATATGGAAGGTGTCGAGATGCAGGAAGATGTTGTCCGAGCCGGTATCCTGGATGAAGGCCAGGCCTTGCGCGGCTGTGTTGAGCAGGTTGCTTTCGAAGCGGTTGACGATTTCGAGGTTGAGCGTGACGCCGGCCGCCTTGGCCGTATCGGCGACCTTCGCCAGCGCGGCAGCGCTGCGCTTCCATTGATCGCGCGTCGGTGCCTCGACCTGCAGTCCATGACTGGCCGAGAGGATACCGCCGACCTTCTGGCCGCCGAGATCGCGCGTCAGCGCGATGGTGTTGTTGAGGATGTCGACACCGTGCCCGGCAACCGCCTTGTCAGGGCTGGAAATGTCGCCGTCGGCCGGCAGGCCGATGCTGATCGCGACGCCGAGCCCGAGATCGGCGATCCGCCTGGCGAGCCTGCCGATATCGACATTGGCGGGATCGAGATAGGAGAATTCGATCAGGTCGAAGCCGGCCTCCCTGGTGTTGGCCAGCGTCCGTTCGAGCTCGGCCTGCGCCGAACTTGCCGACCAGACGAAAGAATGGATTCCGATGCGCGACATGATCGTCTCCGGTTTGCGGATGGGAACGGCGCGGCCGGGTCAAACCGGCCGCGCCCGTGTTGGACGGATCAGCGGGCCGCGGTCCAGCCCTTGTAGTCCTTCAGGTTCTCGGCGGTGATCAGCTTCGGGTCGAGCAGCACGGTTGCCTCGGCCGGTTTCTTGCCGGCCAGCAGGTCGGCCGCCATCGTCAGCGACTGGCCGGCCATCACATAGGGGTCCTGCGAGGCGGAGGCCTTGATCATCGACGTGCCGGAAGCGAGTTCCTTCTCGATATCCGGGGCGCCATCGACCGCGGTGAAGATGAACTCGGAGCGGTTGAGCTGCTTGGCGGCGAGCTGGGCGCCGATCGCCGTCGGATCGTTGATGGCAAACACGGCATCGATCTTGTCGAAGCGGGTGAGCAGCGACTGGAACACCTTCAGGCCGCCGTCGCGCGAGCCTTCGGCATTCTGGTCGTCGGAGAGGATCTTGATGTCCGGATGCTGCGAAAGCACGTTCTTGCAGCCCTTGACCCGCTCCAGGATCGACGACGATGCCGGGCCGTTGAGGATGACGTAGTCGCCCTTGCCGCCGGTGTGGTCGACCAGATACTGGCAGGCCTCTTCGCCGGCCTTGACGTTGTTGGTCATCACCGTGACATCGGCGCCCGGAGCCGAAACGTCGAAGGCGGCAACGATAATGCCGGCCGCCTGTGCCTTCTTCACCGCCGGCGCGATCGCCTTGGCATCGACGGCATTGAGCATGATCACGTCGACGCCGGCGGCGATGAACGAATCGACCTGCGAGACCTGCTTGTTGAGGTCATAGTCGGCTGACACCGACGTCACTTCGACCTTCGGATTGATCTTCTTGGCCGCGTCCTCGATGCCCTTGATGGTGGCGACGAAGAAGGGGTTGCCGAGCAGGCCGACCGAGATGCCGACCTTGTTCAGGTCCTTGGCCGAAGCAGGCGCGATGGCGACAGCCGCGAGTGCGACGCCGCAGAGCAGTTTGGCGATGGTCTTCATTTCTTTCCTCCGATTGCCCCGCGCCTCTCACGGTGCGTTACACACAAACCGGCTCGTTGACGCCGGCGACTAAGGTCAATCACGTTCTTGCTCCGGCCTGGAGCCTGTAGCGGTCGAGGGCGACTGCCACGATGATGACCAATCCCTTGATGATGTACTGCCAGATGTCCGAAACCCCGGCCAGGATGAGGCCGTTGGAGAGCACCGCGATGATCAGGCCGCCGATCAGCGTGCCCCAGATCGAACCGACGCCGCCGACGAAGCTGGTGCCGCCGAGGATGACGGCGGCAATGGCGTCGAGTTCGTAGGACTGGCCGAGTTGCAGCCCGTTGGCGGCATAGAGCCGGGCCGCCGACATGGCGCCGCCAAGGCCGGCCAGAAGACCGGAAACGCCATAGACGAAGAGCAGCACCAGCGGCACCTTGATGCCGGTCAGCCGCGCCGCCTCGGCATTGCCGCCGACGGCATAGATCCAGGTGCCGAGCACGGTGCGCTTGAGCACCAGCCAGGACAGCACGACGACCGACAGCGCGATGATGACCAGCCACGGAATGCCGAACAGCGAACCGTTGCCGATGAAGTCGAACGGCAGGTCCGAATTGAACACCGTCGTGTCCTGCCCGAGCAGGCGGGCGACGCCGCGCACCGCTGTCAGCGAACCCAGCGTGACGATGAAGGGGGGCAGCCTGATATAGGCGATGAGCAGCCCGTTGATGAGGCCGAAGCCGAGACCGACCAGAATGGCCGCCGGAACGCCGAGCAGTCCCCAGTCCGGCACCAGCGACACCATCACCGCCACCATCGCCGAAGCCGCCAGGATCGAGCCAACCGACAGGTCGATACCGCCGGTCAGGATGACGAAGGTCATGCCGGCCGCCAGCACGATGTTGATCGACGACTGCTGGGTAACGATCAACAGGTTGGTCTCGGTGAGGAAGCGCGGATTGAGGAACTGGAAGCCGGCCGCCAGCAGGATCAGGATCGGCAGCATGCCGAGCGCGGCGAAGGCGGTGCGCAGCCGCCGGCTTCGCCCGGCCGCCTGCTCACCCGCGCTCGTCGTCCCGATCGCCCCGGTCTCAATCGACTTGTCGGTCATCGCTGAGCTGCTCCCGTTGCAAATTCCATGATCGCTTCCTGGCTGAGCGGTCGGTCCTTCGATGCCGTCACCTCGCCGGCAATGGTGCCGTCGCGCATCACCAGCACGCGATCGGCAACGCCGATCACCTCCGGCAACTCGCTGGAGATCATCAGGATGGCGATGCCCTTCTTGGCGAGATTGTCGATCAGCCGGTAGATTTCCGACTTCGCCCCGACATCGACGCCACGGGTCGGCTCGTCGAGGATGACGACTTGCGGCTCGGTCTCGAGCAAGCGGGCGAGCAGCACCTTCTGCTGGTTGCCGCCCGACAGCGAGCCGGCATTGGCCTGTACGGACCGGGCGCGGATGGACAGGTCGGCGATGGCCCCGGCGGCCCGTCGCTGCGCGGCAGCGAAATCGCGCAGTCCCCCTGCCCGTGCGTCCCTGGCGAGCACGCCCATGCTGATGTTGTCCGAGATCGACATGTCGAGGAACAGGCCGAGTTCCTTGCGGTCCTCGGTGAGATAGGCAATGCCGGCATCCAGCGCCTCGCGCGGCGAACCGATCGAGATTGCCTTGCCGTCGAGTTCCAGCGTGCCCGATGTGCGCCTGTCGGCGCCGAAGATCAGCCGCGCAAGCTCGGTGCGACCAGAGCCAACCAGGCCTGCCAGCGCCAGCACCTCGCCCTTGTGCAGGTCGAAGGAACAGTTCTTCAGCAGACGTCCGTCGGACATGTCTCGGACCGACAGCGCCACCGCGCGCTTTTCGTCCGGCGGGCGATGGTCCTTCTTGTAGAAAGCCGACAGATCGCGGCCAACCATCATCGACACCAGGCGCGAGGCACTGAGATCGGCGCGCTCCAGCGTGCCGACATAAGCGCTGTCGCGCAGCACGCTGACGCGGTCGGCAAGCTGGTAGACCTCTTCCATGCGGTGGCTGATGTAGATGATGGCGATGCCTTGCGACTTCAGCGTCGCGATGACCTCGAACAGCCGGTCGGTCTCGCGCGAGGTCAGCGACGTGGTCGGCTCGTCCATGACGATGATGCGCGCATTGGTCGACAGCGCGCGGGCGATCTCGACCAGCTGGCGTTCGCCAAGCGACAGGCTGGAGACCGCATCGCGGGCCGAGAAGGAGACACCGAGCCGCGCGATGATGTCCTTGGCGCGCCGGTCGCACTGGTCGCGGTCGACGATGCCGAAGCGTCGCGGCTCGTTGCCGAGGAAGATGTTCTGCGCCACCGTCAAATTGGGCGCCAGCGACAGCTCCTGATAGATCACCGCGACGCCGCTGGCGCGCGCCTTGATCGGATCTCCGGTCGCGGCCGGCATGCCATCGATCAGGATCTCGCCACCGGCATCCGGCCGATAGGCGCCCGACAGCACCTTCATCAAGGTCGACTTGCCGGCACCGTTTTCGCCCATCAGCGCGTGGACTTCGCCGGCATGGACGCTGAGCGAGACGTCCTGCAAGGCGCGGATTGCGCCGAACGTCTTCGAGATGTGCCGCATTTCCAGCACCGGCTGGCGCGCCGTCTCGACCTTGGCGGCGGCGCTCATCGGGCGCCTCTCGCTGCCGCGCCGGCGATGCCGCGGTCCATGGCGAGAGCGCGCCAGTCATCCCGATAGCCAGCCAACCCCGTGAAACCCGAAGCGCGCACCGGCTCCGGCGCTTCGGCGGCGAATTCGCGCCCGACGCTCTCGAAGGCGAGCGCCGCGGCACCCGTGGCGCTGCCTTCCAGCGTGGCGCCCTGCAGGAAGGCTTGGCCGGGACGCAGTTGCGCCAGCAGGCTGGCGAGCAGGCCGCCATTGTTCAGCCCGCCATCGACGATGACGGTGTTTTGCGAATGGATGAGATCGAGCGACAGGTCGACCATCAGCGCCACGTAGAGCAGCGCCACGGCCGCCCGTTCCTCGGCGCTGGGCGGGCGGCCGATGATTTCGCCGGAATGGCCGGACATCGGTCCGCCCGGCGCAAAGCTCGGCAGCGCCATAGTGCCGGCGTCGATCATCCGCTGGATCGCGGACAGCGCGATCGCGCCTTGCCAGCCGCCGCTGATCACAGCGAATTCGCGTCCGCCCATGAAGCGGATGGTCGGCACCGGGCCGCCATCGACATCGACATTGACCAGCATGTCGCGGTCACGGTCGAGCGCGTCGAGCGGGCAATCGGGATTGAGCACGATGACCCAGGTGCCGGTCGAAACGACGGTGACCGGGCCAAGCTCTTGCCGGCGATAGGTATGCAGCGCCGCATTGCTGTCATGGACGCCATTATGGATGGCGATCGGTCGCGCCGTATCGCCGAGGCGCCGCTCGCCGATGACGGTACCGGCACGTTCGAAGGAAGGCATCCGGTCGCGCCATCCCTGGGCATCGACCAGCGAGGAGAAATCGCGTTTGCGTGGCGCCCACAAATGCGAATGGCAGCCGAGATAGGACACTTCCGAGACCGGCCGGCCGCCAAGGCGCCAGCTCCAGTATTGCGGATAGCCGAGGACCGCTTTCGCCGTCGCGAAAGCGTCGGGCTCGACCTCCTGCAGCCACAGCATGTGCCGGCCATAGTTGAAGCCGAGCGGCAGTTGCGGCGAGAAGGTTTCGGTGAAATCCGGAATGCGGCGATCGATCCGCGCGGCAATCTCGGCTGGCGGCTCCTGTTCGTAGTCGAGGATCGGATGCGTCAGCACCGTCTCGTCGACCAGGGCAAAGGTACAGCCATGGCCCGACACCATCAGCCCCTCCACCCCGTGGCTGTCGACCGCGTCGGCGACGGCACTGAGCGCCCAGTCGTGGAGCTCGGCCTCATCGAGCACGCTGAAGCCGCCTTGGCGCACCCATTTCGGCTGCGTCCGGCGCTCGTCGAGGATGCGTCCGTCCTGACCGAAGACAAACAGCTTCGAATTGGTCTTGCCGAAGTCGAGCACCGCCACGTTCACTGGAGTGCTCCCGAGGACGGAGCGATGCGCACCATCACACCGGCGTCCTCCAGCATGCGCGCATCGACGTCGGAGAGGCCGTCATCGGTGACCAGCGTGCCGATGCGGGAGAGCGGCAGCGCGACATTGCGGGCGTGGATCGAGAGTTTGCGGCTGTCGGCCAGCACCACGATCTGGTCGGCGCACAGGCTGAGCTCGACGATGGAGCGCACCAGCAGCGGATGCGATTCCAGCACGCCTTCCTGGCTGAGGCCTTGCGCGCCGAGAAAGAATTTCGAGGCATAGAAGGGGGTGGCCTGTGTGAGCGAGTGGATGATGCCGGGTTCGCGATGCAGCTCGCCGCCGGCAACCGTCAGGCTGCAATGGCCGTGGTCGCTCAGATAGGCCGCGAGCGGCATCGAGTTGGTATAGAGGCGGATGTTGCGCTCGGCGAGCTTGACCCCAAGGTGGAAGCAGGTCGAGCCGCCATGGACGATGACGGCGTCGCCATCGCGCACCATGGTCGCGGCAAGGGCGGCGATCTGCCGCTTGGCCTCCACCGCGAGATCGCGGTTCTCATCATAGGGCTTTGCGTAGGCGACGCCGGCCTGTGAAGCGCCATCAAGCGCCGAGATGCCGCCATAAACCTTCCGCGCTTCGCCGGCCTCGTCGATCTTGTCGATGTCGCGCCTGACCGTCGCGGCCGAAACGCCAAGCCGCTCCTGCAGCTCGCGCACCGAGGCGAACGGGCGATCCCGCAGCAGTTCGACGATCTGACGCTGGCGGCCGGACTCGCTCAACTCTTTCCTCCCAGATGCCATTTTCCACGGCAATTGGCGCAACTTACTCAACATTAGTCAGATTGCAAGCCAGTTTTGATGATAGTAGATCACAGTTGACGTAGATCGCTCGTATCTGCGATATCAGCGCCGACATCGATCCCGGTGACGGGATTTCGTGCGAGACACGACCTGGCCGTTGGAGGAAAGGCACCATGGCGACCCAAGCTGATGCGCAGGAACTGGCTGCCTTGCGGACGCTTTCGGCCAGCATCGGTCGGAGCCCGCACCTGACCCAGGCTGCGGGCGGCAACACCTCGCTGAAGGCCGACGACACTCTGTGGATCAAGGCCTCCGGCACCTGGTTGAAGGACGCGCTCACCGAGGACATCATGGTGCCGGTGGCAATGCCGCCGCTGCTCCAGGCCGTCGAACGACGCGACCGCGCCGCCGACCAGCCGCAGGCCTTCACCATTGCTGCGCTCAACCCGCGCGGGCTGCGCCCGTCGATCGAGACCACGGTGCACGCCTTGATGCCACAGCGCGTCGTTTTGCATGTCCACTGTGTCGCCACGATCTCGCTTGCCGTACAGGCCAACGGCGAGTCCGAGGTTGCCAGGCGGCTCGCCGGCATCGAATGGGCCTATGTCCCCTATTTCCGGCCGGGCCTGCCGCTTGCGCGCGGCATTGCCGAAAAACTTCGGCCTGGTGTCGACGTGCTGATCCTTGGCAATCACGGGCTGGTCGTCGCCGCCGAAACCGTCGCCGAAGCGGAGTTTCTGCTGCGCCGCGTCCGGTCGCTGCTGGCACGGCCGGCGCGCGCGACTGCCGAGCCCGACATTGCCGCCTTGACGGCGCTTGCCGGCGACAGAGGTTACCGATTGCCGGCGGATGCCGAAGCGCACGCCGTTGCACTCGATCCGGAAAGCCGTCGCATGGCGGAGGCCGGCAGCCTCTATCCCGACCACGTCATCTTCCTCGGCCAGGGCTCCGTCGTGGCAAGGCCTGGCGAGGATGTGGCGCGCGTTGTCGCGCGGCTGGGCGCGGCGCCAGCGGCGATCCTGTTTCCCGGCGCCGGCGTCCTGATGCGCGGCGACGCCAGTGCCGGCGCCGACGCCATGCAACGCTGCCTTGCCGACGTGACGGCGCGGGTCGATGTTACAGCGACGTTGAACTATCTCACCGACGCGGAGAACGACGAGCTGGTCAACTGGGATGCCGAGCAGTATCGCCAGAAACTGAATGCCGCAGGCGGCTAGCAAAGGACAGATGACATGATGCCACTTGTCATCGGCATCGATATCGGCACGTCGGGCGCGCGCGCCGTCGCCATGCATCCGGATTTTTCCATTGCCGCGCGTTCCGCCGTTCCGCTCGACAGGTTCGGCCAGAACCCCCGCGATCCTGCAGTCTGGTGGGCAGCAGTTGGCGCCGTGCTGACGGAGCTGCTTTCAACCATCGACCGCTCCACGGTCCGCGCGATCGCCGTCGATGGCACGTCCGGCACGCTGCTGCCGGTCGACGGTGCCGGGCGGCCCCTTGCCGAACCGCTGATGTACAATGACAAGGTCGCCGATGACGCCATCCTTGCCGTGATCGCCCGCGAGGCGCCGGCCGCGAGCGCCGCACACGGAGCGACATCAGGCCTCGCCAAGGCCCTGCGGTTCCAGCAGCTACCCGGCATTGCGGCGGTGCTGCACCAGGCCGACTGGATCGCCGGAAACCTTTCCGGCCGTTTCGATGTCAGCGACGAGAACAATGCGCTGAAGACAGGCTATGACGTCGAAGCCCGCCGCTGGCCGGACTGGATCGCGGCGACCGGAATGCGCATGGAATTGCTGCCGCGCGTCGTCGAGCCGGGTGACGTCACCAGCGCCCTCACCGCGGCCGTCGCGGACCTGTTCGGCTTGCCGCACGATGTGATCGTGGTCGCCGGCACCACGGATGGCTGCGCCTCGTTCCTGGCGACGGGTGCTGCGACAGCCGGCGACGGCGTCACCGCGCTGGGCTCCTCGCTGACCATCAAGATCCTGTCCGACCGGCCGATCTCGGCGCCGCGCTACGGCATCTACAGCCATCGGCTCGGCAACGCCTGGCTGGCCGGTGGCGCATCGAATTCCGGCGGCAAGGTTCTGGCACAGCACTTTCCGCTGGCGCGGATCATCGAACTCAGCGCCGCGATCGACCCCACGACGGAAACCGGCCTCGACTACTATCCGCTCAGCACGACCGGCGAGCGTTTTCCGATCGCCGATCCGACGCTGCCGCCACGCCTGGTGCCGCGGCCAGCGGATGACGCCGACTATCTCAAGGCGATGTTCGAGGGTATCGCCGCGATCGAAGCGCTTGGCTATCACAGGCTTGCCGAACTCGGCGCGCCTGCGCTGACATCAGTCAGGAGCGTCGGCGGCGGCGCGGCGAACCCGGCCTGGACGGCGATCCGTCAGCGCAAGCTCGGTGTCGATTTCCTGGCAGCACTTTCCGATGAAGCCGCGGCCGGCACGGCGCGGCTGGCGTTGATCGGCGCAAGCAAGGCGGGGCTCCTATGAGCGCTAAAAAGGTCGTGCGTCTCGATGACATCGGGCCGCTGGCGGAGCGCTACGAGGTTTTCCTGCTCGACCAGTTCGGCGTGCTGCATGACGGCTCGGCCCCTTATCCAGGCGCGGTTGCGGCGTTGTCGGCGCTGAAGGACGCCGGCAAGACCGTGGTTTTGATTTCCAATTCCGGCAAGCGTGCCAGGCCCAATGAGGACCGCCTTCTGAAGCTCGGCTTCGCAGCCGGAAGCTGGGACCATTTCGTCTCCTCCGGCGAGGTGGCGTGGCGATCCTTCCAAGAAATGGCAGCAACCGGAGCGTTGCCTCCCGGCACGAACTGCCTGCTGATCAGCCGCGACGACGACCGCTCGGCGATCGATGGCCTGCCTTTTGTCCTGACCGGCGCCGGCGACAAGGCCGAACTGGTGCTGATCTCGGCTAGCGAAGGCGACCGCTATGACCTCGACCATTATCGCCGGCTGCTTGCCCCGGCGGCGGCGCGGCAGGTGCCGTGCTTCTGCACCAATCCCGACAGGATCATGCTGACGGCGGTCGGACCTCGCTTCGGTGCTGGCGAGATCGCCGATCTCTACGAAAACCTCGGCGGCACCGTCACCCGCATCGGCAAGCCCTACAAGGCGATATACGACGCGGCACTTGTGCTGGCCGGCAAGCCGGATCGCGGCACCGTGGTCTGCGTCGGCGACAGCGTCGAGCACGACATAGCAGGGGGAAATGGCGCCGGCATCGCCACGGCGCTGGTGCTGAGTGGAATATTGGCGGACACGCCCGATCTCTCCGTCGTTTTCGACGAAGAGAAGGCCTGGCCGGACTATATCACGACTTCCTTCAGCCTGCGCTGACCGCCTCGAGCATGCGCTTGGCGCTTTCCTCGTCGGTGATCAGGATCGTCGGCGCGACGAGGGTCATGGCGCCGAGCAGCGCTTCGATCTTCTCCTCGCCGCCGGAGGTCAGGATTCGGATCGGCGCCTTGCGTAGCCGATCGACATCCACCGACATCACCAGGCTGTTGATCGGATGGTCGACCAGGTCGCCATTGCGGTCGAAGAAATGGAACAGAAGGTCGCCGACGGCGCCACGCGCAAGCAGGGCTTCCCGGTCGGCTTCCTTGAGAAAGCCGCCGCGCGAGAAGGTCGTGGCCGAAGCGATGCCGCCGACGCTCAGCAGAACGGCATCGAGCACGTTGGCCATTTCAAAAACCTCCTGCAGGCCGCAACGCTCGACCAACGCGATCTTGGTTTCGACGCTATCGACGACGGCCGGCGTCGGGATTAGATAGCCGTCGCCCTGAAAGATTTGGGCGAAGCGCCAGGCGAACTCGGCCGGGTTGAATCGGCGCACGACGCCGACACCGCCAAGCAGCGAAATGACCTTGAAGTCGGTGAGCGATTTGGCGCTGATGAAGGGCAGGCTCGAGAACAGCGTTCGGCCCCAGCCGACGCCGACGCGCATATCGGATTTCATCATGTCGGACAGAAAACTGCCGGTTTTGGCACTGATTGCCAGTAGCGGATCGGCGTCGGGTGCGGAAAGCGGCGCCACCAGCGCCTGCTGCAGCCCGAACGTCTTTTCGAGCGCCCGCTCCAGCCGCACGATTTCCGACAATTCGCTTTCGATGCTGATCTTCACCTCGTTGCGCGAGCGGGCCTCCGCCAGCATGCGCACGATGGTGACGCGGCCGACGCCGAGCACGTCGGCGATCTCGTTTTGCGTCATCTGCTCGACGAAATACATCCAGGCAGCGCGAATCCTGAGGCGATCCGTCCGGCTTTCGTTGACAACCTGCTCGGTCGCCCCGGTTCCTGCCCGACCGTCGTCGCTTTCGCTCTGTCGCCGCCTGGCCAAATCCAACCCTCCCCCGCGGCGATGGACGAGCCCGCCGTCGCCGATTCTGCCTGCTGGTCTAATATCCCCTATTGATCTACCAATCGATAGGAACAATGTAGAGTAGGTGACTGGCCTCCTGCTGGCGGCCATTCGCATGAATTCGAGGCGATCCGCGATGCTCCGACAAATCTCCGAAGATGTCCGCGTCAACCTGAAGGACCGGTTGCGGGAAGTCCGCGATGTCATCCGTCAGAGCCGTCACGATGGCACTGGCGACGCCAGTGTCTTGCGCGAAGCAACCAGCCATCTGCCGCCGTTTCCGGGCAAGGGCATCGAAGACCTGCTCAGCCATGCCGCGAGCGCCGTCGACGAGGCGCTGTCGATTGCCGAATCGTTTGTTCCGCATGAGCGTCCGACAAAGGTGGACGGCACGACCGCAAAAGGCCTCGGCACCTATTTCCCGGTCGGCAACGAGGACCGCCAGCTGAGCGCGGAGCGGCTGTTCCGGCGCGATATGTATTATCTGACCAAGGCGGTCCTTGCCGGCCTGAACATCGACAATGCCCGCATTCACGAAGCCGACTTTGCCGCCGTCCATGCCACGATGCGCAAGCGCCACGGCGATCTGCTGGTTGCACTGACCGCGCCGGGCGCCGGGCTGCAGGCGATTGCGGCCACCTGTTCGGCGCTGCTGGTCGAGTGCCTCAACCAGCGCCCTGTCCGTTTTACCGAAACCGCATTGGAACCACCGGCGGCGATGAGTGGCCGGGCGCTCGACATCAGCTGCCTGGCGCCGCTCGTTCTGGCCTGCGGCCTGGCGACCACCAGCCGGGACGGTTCGCCCGAGCCGGACATGCTGGAGATCGCGATCCTGGCGGCCGATATCCGTCACGATCGCATTGCTCAGGCCTGCGCCAAGGCGAATGCCATCGATGAACTGACCTCCGTCTTCACCACCTTGCTCGCGCACTTGCCGTAAGCTCAGCCAGCGGCGAGGAGTCAGTCCTCGCCCGCCATCGCCATGATCGTCTTCTTGGCGCGCTGGATCGAGGCCGGGCTCATGCTGAGCTCGGTCAGCCCCATCTTGACGAATGTTGCAATGAGATCGGGCCGACCGGCGGCCTCACCACACATGCCGACCATGATGCCGGCGGCGACGCCCGCTTTGGCCGTCATTTCGATCGCCGACATGACAGCCGGATTGGTGACGTCGTTGAGCTTGGCCACGGTCGGGTTGAGTCGGTCGGCGGCCATGATGTACTGGGTCAGGTCGTTGGTCCCGATCGAGAAGAACGACACCTCTTTTGCCAGCGCCGGGGCGATCAGAACGGCGGCCGGGGTTTCGATCATCACGCCGAGATCGAATGTCGCATGCGGCACGCCTTCGGCTTTCAGATCCGCCGCGCATTCCTCGACCAGGCCGCGTGTCCGCCTCACTTCCGATATGTCGGACACCATCGGCAGCATCACCTTGATGTTGCCATGGACGGCCGCCCTCAGCAGTGCCCGCAACTGCTGCTTGAAGATGTCGGGCCGGTCGAGACACATGCGAATGCCGCGCCAGCCGAGGAAGGGGTTTTCCTCATCGGGAAACTCGATGCCGGCAATAGGCTTGTCACCGCCGATATCGAGCGTGCGCACGATGACCGGGTATGGGGCGAATGCCTTGGCCAGCGCCGCGTAGGTTTCCGCCTGCATGTCCTCCGAGGGAAGGTGCATATGGCGCATGAACAGAAGCTCGGTGCGGAACAGGCCAACGCCCATGGCGCCGGCTTCCTGTGCCGCCTCGATTTCCTCCAGCGAGCCGATGTTGGCGGCGACTTCGATGATCGTGCCATCGGCGAGCTTCGGCGTCACCGTCTTGAAGACGGTCAGCCCGGCGCGCTCCTTTGCCGCCGCTTCAACGCGGTTGGCGAAATCGGATCGGGTTGCCGCATCGGGGTCGATGATCACATGGCCGGCATTGCCGTCGAGTGCCACTTCGCGCGCCGTGCGCAAGGCATTGACCTGGTCGCCGAGGCCAAGCACCGCCGGAATGCCGTGCGAGCGGGCGATGATGGCGATGTGCGAGGTGGCGCCGCCATGGCCGCACACCACGCCGCCGATGCGTTTCAGCGGCGCACGCGCCAGATCCCAGGCGCCGATGTCGTCGGCGATCAGGATGGCCCCTTCGGGGATGTTTTCGAGGCTGACGTCGTCCTGCCCGAGCAGCACGAGGCAGATCTGGCGCCCGACCGCATGGACGTCGTCCGCCCGCGCATTGAGATAGTGATCGTCGACGGCGCTGAAATCGGCGGCGATGGTGGAGGCGGCGGTGATGACGGCCGAGACCGCGTCGTTGCCGCCCTTGACCAGTTCCTCGGCCTCGCTGGTCAGGCTGTCGTCGGCGGCAATATCCCTGAGTGCCGCGATGATGCCGCGGTCTCCCGCCGACAATGTGTCCTGCGCCAACGCCCGGTCCATGCGCGCCTGGACGGCGGCGACGGCGGCGCGGAACCTGTCGACCTCGCCCGTGATTTCTTCAGCCCGCAACATGCGGCCTTGTCCGGCGATATCCGGCGGGAAATGCGCGAAGGCCGGCCCGATGGCGAACCCTTCGCTTGCCGCCACGCCGCGTAAGCCGCTTGCTCCAGCAGGTGCCGCCGGCGCGGTTTCGGACACTGGTGCGGGTGCCGTTTTCTGCCCGGCATCATTCGCCGGGCTCGACGACTCGGCTTCATCGTCGAGGCCCGCCTTCGGATTCTCGAGATAGCCGATCAGCGCCTCGATGGCCTCGATGGCGTCGGCGCCGTTCGCCCGCACCGTGACCTCCTGGTTTTCCTTGACCGCCAGCAGCATCAGCTTGACGGAGCTTTTGGCGCTGACCGCCTTGCCGTCCTTGACCAGTTCGACATCGGATTCGAAACCCTTGGCGAGCTTGACGAACCGCGTCGCGGGACGGGCGTGCAAACCTTCATGCACTCTGACGATGGTCGAGCGTTCCATGGCAATACTCTGGTTTTGGGCGCCGCTCCCAACATAGGCCGCGGCGCGAATGCTGTCAGGCGGCGATGGTGATGATCGCGCCCGTCTTCAGGGCGGCCACGAGCGCTTGGCTGTCGACTTGCGATGCGCAGATCTCGCCCGGCCTCTCGGCCTCGGTGGCGCCGTTGAACGAGATGACGACATGGCCCATGTCGAGCACCTTGCTCCAGGCGCTGGAGCCGACCGCCGTGATGGTTGCGGAAACCGGTCCAAGGGTGATCGACGCGCCCTTGGCGGGCGCGCCGTCGCTGGGTCCGTGCTCCGTCTTGTGGAGCACGGAAACCTCGGCAAGCTCCGGCGGCGAGCCATCCGCGAACAGGATGACCACGCCCCCTTCGGCAAGGTCCGCCACTTCGGGCCCGATGGCAGTGACCCGTGTTCTCAATAGAACCGTCATATGGCGAACCTCATTTCGTGCTTTTCTCTAGAAAACGATCAGGCTGACGACCCAGGCGATCAGCACCGAGATCGGGCCCATGATCTGGCGGCTGATGAGCACCGCCGGAACGCCGATCTCGATCGTCTTCGGCTTGGCCTCACCGAGCGCCAGACCGACGGGAACGAAGTCGCAGCCCACCTGGGTATTGTAGGCAAACAGCGCCGGCAGCGCCATCGCCGGCGAAATCGTGCCATTGGCGATCTGCGGACCGATGATGGCCACGCCGATGACCTGCGCGATGACCGCGCCCGGTCCCAATATGGGCGACAGGAACGGCAGGCCGCAAATGGCCGAGATGATCAGCAGGCCGACGATGTTGTTGGCCAGCGGACCCATCGGCTGTGCCAGCACATCGCCGATGCCGGTGTACAGGATCAGACCGATGAGCATGGTCACGAAGGCCATGAACGGCAGCACGTTGCGCACGACCTGGTCGATGGTGCGGCGGCCGGCATTGAAGAAGATGCCGACGACACGACCCATGACGCGGCCGATCGAGCTGATCAGCCCGATCACGCCGCCCTCGCTTGGCAGCGCCTGCGGCGCCGTGGGCGCATTGTTGTTGCTTGAACTCATCGATGCTGCTCCCCCCGCAGTGGTGACCGCCTCGGATCCGTCCGCCATTGTGACGTTGGCCGGCTTCACGCCCGAAACGTAGATGTCCTCGGTGATGAACTGGGCGAGCGGCCCAGCCTGTCCGACCGGCGTCAGATTGACGGTCGGGATGCGTTTGCGCGGATAGACGCCGCATCGTGCGGTGCCGCCGCAGTCGACGACGACCACCGCCATCTCGCTTTCGATCGGCGGCGCCCTGAAGCCGTCGACGGCTTCGGCGCCGGTCATGTCGGCGATGAGCTGCGCTACCGGGTGAATGCCACCCCCGGTGACGGACACGACCTTGCTGCGCTGTTCGGTCGGCTCGATGACGAGCGGACCGCCCCAGCCTGTGTTGCCCCTGGAGATACGGACGGCTTTGTATGTCTTGGCCATGATGTCCTCCCCGCCCTTACAGCTCGACGCCCTGGCGGCGTGCCATGATGGCAGTAATGCGCTCGGTCAGCATGCCCTTGAGCAGGATGACGACGAGACCGACGATGGCGTACCAGATCGCCACCTTGACGTGGTAACCGGCGACGACGGCGCCCTTCTTTTCCAGCTCCAGCAGAGCGACGAGAATGCCGCCCCAGACGAAGTACTCGCCGGGGTTGATGTGCGGGAACAGGCCGAGCGGCGGGTGGACGTAGGACACGGCCGCGTCATAGAAGGCCGGCTTGTGCTTTTCTTCCAGGAACGATCCGAACGTGTAGGCCATCGGGTTGGTGAGGAAGAACACCGCCAGCAGCGGCAGCAGCGTATAGCGCGTCAGCGCGATCCGGCCGGCGCCGCGCGCCAGACCGTGGACACGCTCCTCGCCGACCAGTTCGGTGACAGCATAGAAGGCCGTCATCAGCACCACCAGCGTCGGAATGATGCCGGTGACAAAGCCGGCGAAGACCTCGCCGCCCTTCTGGAAAATGCCGATGAAGTACTTGCCGATGGCGGTCAGCCAGCCGAGCTGCTCTTCCTGCTGGACCTCTTTCAGCTTTTCCTTGAACTGATCGACGGTGATCGGTCCGCTGTCCGCTTGCGCCAGGACAACGAGATGGTCAGAGGCATGCTCTACGGCGAGCTTGCCATGCAATGCGGCATCCGAGACCATGGTACCTGCAACATGCAGATTGTGCACGGCCATGTCGGCATGCTGCGCCAACAACGAAAATACAGACATTTCTCCTCCTTATGCCGTCCCGCCGGTTATCCCAGTCGGCGCACGGCGTCCTCTAGGCCCTTGCTACGTTCAAGCCGGACAGGCCCGGCCTCTTCCCCGGCTCCGACCGTGCTTTGTCGATCTGTTCGATCGCCCGCTTCACGGCCTCGGCCACACCGGGTTCCCCCTCTCCCATGATTGCAGGATTGGACCGGAGTCTATCGAGGGGAACGCCCTCGAATTCTTGATGTCGTTTGAACTTGGTGAAGACGGACCGGCCGCTCATCACCATCAGGCGACGCACGATCAGGTCAGGCGTCACCACGACCAGCGCGATGGTTCCCTTGGCAAATCGACCGCGAAAATTGCCGGCGCCGACGAAGCCGTCCTTGTATTGATCGGTTACGCCGCGGAAGACGTCCGAATAGTGCCGCATCTGCAGCCAGACGCCGAGCGATTGCAGCGCCCACACAATAACCAGCAGAAGCAGTCCCCACTGCCAAATCGCCATTCGGTCTCCTCCCGAAGCCTCCGTCGCACCGCACCTTGGCCCGGCGCGTGACAACAGCAAAGTGAGAACATTTGTTTCCGAGAATGTCAATATGTATGATATTAGCGTTTGCTGTCGTCATCCACAGGGGACGCTGATCGATTTCGGCGGCGACGCTGTTGTGCTAGTCTGGCCGGGAAACAGGAAACGAGGAACATGGATCTGCCCTTCAGGGACGAACTGGCCCTTATGCCCGACCTTCGCCACCGGTTGCGGCAGTTGCGCTGGTTCCGCGCCACCTTTCGCGGCAGCGCCAAAGTGGTATCCGACACGTTCGGCGTGCGCTTTGAAATCGATGAGGCCAAGCTCACCAGGGCCTTTCTCGACTGGGTCGAGATCATGGAGGCGCAGAAACGCTTCGCCGCGATCGACCGCGCCGACTTCATCGTCTTTGCCGCCGGCCTGGTGCTGCGCGAACTGATAAGACAGGCCCCAGCCAGGGAGGTCTCCGGCCTTACCCAGCTGATTGAAACGGATTCGAATGCCGGCACGCTGGAAATCGTCCGCTTCTGGCCGGAAGGATTCCTCTACACCAACTACTGCGTGTCGGTGATTTCGGCGATTTACGAGCAGGAGTTCGGCAGCGCGCCGAGCATCGACAAATGCGCCGACGACCTGCGCACCTGGTGGTCCTATCGCGAGAATGTGACCGAGATGCCGGCCTATGCGGTGGCTTTCCTCGACCGCTTCCTTGGCGCGGAGCCGAACTGGATCACGCCGGACCGCGCGCAGTCCCGGCAAGCCATGCAAAGGGCGCTTGGTTCGTCGCGTGCGAGCGATGCGCTGCGCCAGCTTTGAGTCTCGCCGGTTTCGCTCCACCGAAACACCGCGCTATTGAACATTTGATTTTTTCTCGATAGCGATGTGCGAAATTGACTCCGGGGAGATCCGCGTGGCGCGATCAAGGCCTATCATTTTCGATTGCGACGGCGTTCTCGTCGACAGCGAGCCCCTGGCCGCCAGGGCCTATGAACGTGTCTATGAAAAGCATGGCATGCCCGGCGTTCATGGCGGCATCATCGCCCAGTGCATCGGCATGAAGCAGTCCGACATCATCGTCAGGATCAGGGAATTGACCGGCCATCAGTTTCCGCCGGCGGCGGGCAGCGACATCTGGGCCGAGACCAAGATCCTGTTCTCAGAGGAACTGAAGCCGACGCCCGGGATCACCGCATTTCTGGAGACACTTGCCGGCGACCGCTGCGTTGCCTCGTCATCCTCCGTCGAGCGCATAAACCACAGCCTTGCCGTCACCGGACTGGCGCGCTTCTTCGGCGACGCGATCTACAGCTCCTCCATGGTCAAGAACGGCAAGCCGGCGCCCGACATCTTCCTGTTCGCAGCCGACAAGATGGGCGCAAATCCCGCCGACTGCATTGTCATCGAGGATTCGCCCTTCGGCATCCAGGGTGCGGTTGCCGCCGGCATGACGGCCATCGGCTACACCGGTGGCGGGCATACCTATGCCGAGCATGGAGCGCGACTGACAGCGGCCGGTGCCGATTTCGTCTGTGCCGACTGGCATGAAGTTAGCCGGCAACTGGCCGGGCTCGGCGTGCCGGCCTAGACTGGCAGGCTAAAGAGGCCGCGGCCATTCGCTGCGTGGAATCTCAGCGCCGACACGGAAATCGAACGACAAGACCCTCGTCGCATCGGTGTCGACCTCGCACCGGAAGCTCAGATGGTACCATGCGGTTGTCGTGCTGAAGGCGGTATCCGAGCCGTCAACAATGTTGCCCGCTTTCAGCGGAATAGATGGCACCCATTTGGGAAGATAAGAGGCATCCAGCAACTGCTGCTGCAACGCGTTGGCGCAAAGCATGGCAGCACGCTGACCGCGACGCACCCCGTCCATCGCGGTCGTGGCCAGTGCATCGCTGGTAGCGCCTTGCGAGAACAGCCTGCGAACACCCGGAAGGCTCGAATGGTTCCGCGATGCAGACTTCGAGACCTTTGAAGGGCCGGGCTTCGGCGCATTTGCCGGTTTGGGCTTCGGCGCTTCCGCCGACGTGGGAAGCTCGATCTCGCCCACGTCGCCGACGGTAGCTGGTGACGTGGGAGCAGCGGCTGTTTGCTCGTCGGCGTCGTGCGCTTCCGCCGCCGCCGAGGACTTATCCTCCGCGGGCTTCGGCGCAACAGGCGGCTTCGAATTGTCATCCTTGGCCGGCGCTGGCGAACTGTCCTGAGCGCTGGCCCCATCCAGGGATTTCCTCGGGCCGGTATCCTTGTCGCCGAACTGAAAGACAGGCTTCAGGCCGTCGACCGGCGGGGGGTTCTGTGCCTGCTTTTGCGGCGGAGGCGGCTTTTCAACCTTCTGTTCGGGTGGTTTTTCAACCTTCGGCTCCGGGGGCTTAGAAGGCGGCACCGGAGCAGGTTTTGGTTTCGGCTGATCGGGCGGCGGCACGAGCGCGACGTTGACCGGCTGCTCCTCCTGCGGTTGTTGGGGCGGCACGGGCAGGCCAAAGACCAAGAGCACCGCGACAAGCACGTGCATGATCAGCGATGCGGGGATACCCCACAACAGATTCCGACGCCGTTCTCGTGCCTCGTCCTTCATCCCGACCGATGTGGAATGAAATAGCGGCGGCTTCAAGCATAGGCATTGGATTTGCGCAATCTAGCCGCTGACAGCTTGTCGATTTGGATCACCACACCCAAGGGCAGCCCGACCAAGACGCTGGGGCGGCTCAACGAGCGGCTGCCCACGATCAGGCAGTTCGCCGCCGCCAGGACGGGTCCCAATCCGGCGTACTGGCCTAATTTAGCGGATACTTAGTGAATCCGCGGCTGGCCCATTCGCCAGGCGGGACTAATGATCCCACACGGAAGTTGAAGGATAGGACCCTCGTCGCATCGGGGTCGACTTCACATCGGAAGTTTAGATTGTACCAGGTGTTTCTGGTGCTGAAGGCTGCCTGAGCAGGATTGAGAACATTGCCTTTGTCCAGCGTAATGGTTGGCACCCATTTGATCGAATAGTCGGCTGTTTGCAATTCCTGGCTCAGAACGTTGCCGCAAAGGTTGGCCACGCGTTGACCGCGCGGTACGTTGTCCATGGAGCTTGTGGCGAACGCATTGCCGGTTGCGCCCTGCGAGTAAAGCTTTCTGACGCCCGGAAGGCCGGAATAGATCGGCGATCCTGCAACGTCATTGTTGGTGGGATTTGACCTTCCAGCATTCCCGATCGGCGCTTTGAAGGCTCTTACGGGTTTGAATGTCATTGTCTTGGCAGGTTTGGGCTTTGCCTTTCCAGTTGAGGCTGGAGGCGCCGGCTTGTCACCGGTCTCGGCCGCCAACGGCTTCGGCGTCACAACCGCTTGCTTTTCGGCGGGTTGCGGTGCCGGCTCCTGTTTATCCGGCTGCTGTTTGTCAGTGTCCTCGGTCGCCTGCTTCTCCTCGCTTTGCTCGGGCTTTTCCTCTGGCGCAACGGTGGCCGGTTTCTCGTCAGGCTTGCTGGGCTCTGCCTTCTGCTGTGGCGTTGCAGCCGGGGCGGGCTGGGCCGGCGCGGGTGTCGGCGTTATAGCCGGCTTCGCCGCCTCATCCTTGGCCGGCAACGGCGTGTTGGGTTTGGCGCTGCTTCCGTCGAGCGATTTCTCCGGCCCGGTATCTTTCTGGCCGTACTGGAAAACGCGCTTCAGAACCTGGTCGTCTGGCGGTTTGGGCGGTTCCGGAGGCGGCTTTTGTTCAGGCGGCTTTTCAGCCTTCTTTTCAGGTGTCGGCTCGGGTGGCTTTGGCGCAGGTTTCGGCTTAGGCTTCTCGGGCGGCGGCATGATCGCGACATTGACCGGTTGCTCCTCCTGCGGCTGTTGGGGAGACCGCGGCAGGCCGTAGATCACGAATGCTGCTACTACAAGCGCATGCAGGATCAGCGATGCGGGGATGCCCCACAACAGATTCTGACGCCGTTCTCCTGTCTCGCCCTTCATCCCAGTCGATGTGGAATGAAATAGCGGCGGCTTCAAGCATAAGCACAGGATTGGCGCAATTTGGCAGCTGACAGCTTGGTGATCTGGATGATCCCGCGCAGAAGCTCAGCCCAGAATCCCGTCCATAAACCGTTCGTCCAGCCGCGATTCGCCAAACCAGTTCAGCCGGTTGATGCTGACGAAGCCGGCATCGATCGCTTCGTTTTCATCCCCCGGCTCACTGGCATGAGCCCGCCCGCGCGGCACGGTGATGACGGTGCGATCGTCAACGCTTTCCACGATTTCGGCCGTGCGGCCGATCTTGTCACGGCCGATGCGCGGCTGCCGGATCTCGGCTGGCAACGCGGTCGGCAGGTTGACGCTCAGCCAGTGGCCTTCCGTCGCCCAGTCCCCGCGGGATTGCCACAATGAGGCGATCAGTGCGCCCAGCCACGCGTCGTCGCCATTAGTGAAGTCCGGGTTTTTCACCCGCGAAAAGCCGATCGCCGGCACGCCCCAGAAGCTCGCCTCCCGGGCAATGCCAAGCGTGCCGGAATAGGCGAGGTCCTCGGCAACATTGCGACCGTCATTGACGCCCGACAGCACGAGGTCCGGCTTCTGCGCGTCGGCGAACAGCCATGTCATCGCGCTCACCACGCAATCGGCCGGCGTGCCGGAACAGGAATACCAGTTCCCCTTGACGCGCCGCATCGTCAACGGCCTGGCGATCGTCAGCGACGAGCCGGCGGCGGTGCGCTTGCCATCGGGCGCCACGACCCACACATCGTCGCTCAAACCGCGGGCGGCGTTGACCAGCCGGGCAAGGCCCGGCGCTTCGATGCCGTCGTCGTTGCAGATCAGGATTCTCATGTTTTTCTCACCTCCGGCACCGTGATGCGCTGGCCGGTGCGGCATTGCGTGCGCAGCGACGGAATGTGGTTTTGCAGGTCACCCAGAAGATCGCTCGCGCAGGAATGACCGAGCGCTGCGGGTCGCCCCGCTTTCTCCCAGATATCGACATTGCCCGACAGCGTCGGATGTGTCGGCATGCGCACCCAATCCGCCCGGCCGGCTTTGTGCAAGAGATCACCTGGGGAACCCGATGGCAGATGCCCGGTGAGCAGCACCGGAAAACCGGCCTGGCCGGCGCGCGGCAGAAGGCGCGATGACGGGCCGGCCTCACCCATGCCGTCATCGGCCAGCAATGGCATCGGCGGCAGCGGGTCGGCATCGGTCCAGTCGGCTGCGTCCAGCAAGCGGCGCCACAGCAGTTCGGAAACACCTGGCAACAAGGCCGCAGTGGCGCCGACCTGCGTTTCGAGGGATGAACGCATGCCGGCATGGATGGCAAACGGCCCCGGCAAGGCCGCGATCAGCTCCAGCGACCGGCCCGACAGCGGCGTTGGCAACAGGCATCCGTTTGAATGTCTCGCCACCCACTGCGAAATTTCTCGCGCCCGCGCCGCCCCAGATACGGGATCGGCGCCGTAGGAAGCATCGAGTACAAGCAGATCGCAGTACGGAATCGTGTCCATGACAAACACGTTGCTGTCCGGCACGACGTCGGCCGAATAGGCAACACGGCTTTTCCCGTCCTCCACGGCAAACCAGACGCCGCCCACGACATGCCCAGACCGCCCCGTCCTGATCGCGAGACTGCCGCTTTTCAGCGTGTCGCCGGGTTCGAAAAGCGTGATGCGGTCGCTCGGAAAGGGGAACTTACTGAGGTCCCCGGGATCGGCATAGGCGGCAAGCGTGGCCGGGGCCTCGTCGTAGGTCTCGGCGGTCATGAAGATCGGTCCATCATATCCGCGAGACAACAGCCAGCTCAGCGCGCCGACATGATCCTCATGGGCATGCGAAACAAAGAGCGCGTCAATGTCGGCGAGCGAACCATTCAGCGCCGGATAGTATTCCGTCCCTGAGGCGCCCACCTTGATGCCGACGTCGAGCAGGATGCGGTCGTTGCCGCTGCTGACGGCGAGGCTGGTGCGGCCCTTTTCCCCAAAGCCGCCAAGCAAATCGAGCATCATCACGGGGCCGCTCCCATCGCCGGGATGAGCCAGCCCGATCGTATCCGCAGGCGCGCCTGCGCTCCGCTCTCCAGCACGACCGGGTCGGCCTGTTCGAAATGCAAGGTGAGATTGGGCGCGTTGGAAGGCGCGAATTCGATGCGCGCCGCGCCGCCCTGGTAGATTACCCTCTTGACCAGGCCGTCGAAGCCGGGTCCGTCGGGCGACATATCTAGATCCGCTGACCGGCAGCAGACTTTTGCACCGGTCCGTGGCCGCTCGCCTGGCCGGCAACGGACGACCAGCTCGGTCCCGAGAACCCTGACCCTGCAGTGACCGGCCTCCTCCGCGCTGAGCACATCGGCCGGGAGAAGAATGCCTTGCGAAATGAAGGAGGCCACCATTTCATTTGCCGGCTCATGATAGAGCTCGCGCGGCGTCGCCAACTGCGCCAGGCGACCGCCATCCATCACCGCGATCCTGTCGGCCAGCGCCATCGCTTCGGCCTGGTCATGGGTGATGTAGACGATGGTTGTGCCCGTGCGCTTGTGAAAGGACGCGAATTCATCCTCCATCGAGGCTCTCAGATGCACGTCCAGATTGGCCAGCGGCTCGTCGAACAGCACCAGCGAAGGCGCCGCGACAAGGCAGCGCGCCAGCGCCACGCGCTGGCGCTGGCCGCCGGACAGATTGGCCGGCCTGCGGTCACCCAGCCCCTGCAGATTGACCAGGGCCAGTGCGTCCTCAACCTTCTGGCGCGCGACGGCCCTGTCCAGCTTGGCCACCTTCAGCGAATAGCCGATGTTCTCGGCGACCGTCATGTGCGGCCACAGTGCATAGTTCTGGAAGACTATGCCGACGCGCCGCTTTTCCGGCGCGACACTGCCGCCCTTGCTCGACACGGTCTCGCTGCCGATGCGGATCTCGCCTGATGTCACCTTCTCGAATCCGGCAACCAGCCGCAGCAACGTCGTCTTGCCGCAACCGGAGGGCCCAAGCACCGCCAGGAATTCGCCGTCGGCGACATCGATCGACACGTCCTTCACCGCGTCGAAGTTGGCGAAGCTCTTGGTCACATGGTCCAGGCTCAATCGCGCCATGGCAGCACTCCGCTGGGAAGGTAGGGGGCAAGCAGATTGGTCACCAGCATCAGCACGAAGGTGACCGCCACGGTGATGACGGACATCGCCGCCGCGTAGTTGGAATCGCCGCCCTGCTCGAAGGAAAACATCACCACGCCGATCGTTTCCGACCCCGACGACCACAACAGCGCCGAAACGGTCAGCTCGCTGAGCGCCGTCATGAAGATCAGCAGGCCGCCGGCGATTGCCGCCGGTGCGACCAGGGGAAAGATGATGGTGCGCATGCGCATGAACAGGCCGGCGCCCGCCACCTGCGCTGCCTCCTCCAGTGCCCTGTCGATCTGGTGATAGCCGCTGATGGTCGGCCGCAGCGCCAGCACCAGGAAGCGGGCGAGGTAGGCATAGAGGATGATCCAGACGGTGTTGTAGAGCTGGATGCCGGTCAGCGGGATCGGCCTCAGGAACAATAGCAGCGAGGCGATCGCCAGCACCACGCCGGGCAAGGCATAGGGCAGTTCGACCGACAGGTTGAGCAGCCGCACCCAGCGCTGCTTGCCCCAGGCGATCAGATAGCCGATCGGCACGGCGACCAGGACCGCGAAGAAGGCGGCCGCGATCGACAGCCAGAAACTGTTGAAGAAGGCGCGGCTGGCCGCGTCATGCTCGAACAGCACGAAGCGATAATTGTCGAGCGTTGCCGTCCTGGCGTTGAGCGCAATGCCGTAACCCGGCACCAGCGACGTCAGCACCAGCCCGAACAGCGGCAGGAACAGCACCAGGACGATCAGCAGCCACATACCGGCCTGGACCGCGGGCCGCCACCGGCCGAGTTCGTAGGGCTCGGCGGGCAGCGATGTCGAGCTGATGCGATAGTCGCGGCGGCGGCTCATGACCTCCTGGGCGAAAATGCCGGCCATGGCGATGATGCCGATCAGCACCGACAGGAACGCGGTTTCGCCGAGCACGGCCGGACCGCCGCCGGCCAATCGCTGGTAGATCAGGGTCGGCAGCACGAGGTAGTTGGCGGGAATGCCGAGGAAAGCGGGAATGCCGAAATTGCCGACGCAGGACACGAAGGCGAGTGCTGCGGCCGCCATGATAGACGGCGTCATCAGCGGCAACACTATGGTGACCAGCACGGTGAACCAGCCGGCGCCACCGGCGCGCGCCGCCTCGACCAGTTCGCGCGGCAGCTTGCGCAGGCCGGCGCGCACCAGCAGGAAGACCAGCGGGCCATACTGCACGCCGAGCAGCAGGATGATGCCTGACGTGGAATAAAGCGGGTTCTTCGTGCCGAGTGGGGGTGCCGCGCCGAACAGCTTGAGGAACGGGCTTGCCGGGCCGAACAATTGCAGCCAGGCCAGCGCCGTCACCTGCGGCGCGATCATCAGCGGCATGACGTAGCAGAGCACCAGGGCGCTGCGGCCGCGAATGTCGGTCAGTGTGATGAGGACGGCCACCAGCGTCCCCGACAGAACCGCAAGGATGGTGCCGCCGATGCCGACCACCAGCGTGTGCCAGGTCGCGATCCAGGTCGCCGGACTGGCGATCCCGGCCTTTATCGCTGCAGTCGACAGCGTGCCGCCAGGCGCTACGATCTCCTTGATGAGCCGCAGCATCGGCAGCAAGGAAAGCAGCACGATGACGACGGCCACCGCCGCCGTCAGGGCCATCTCCTGGCCCCGACTCTCCCTGATCGATGTTGACATGATTGCTTTTCCTGAGATCGATCAGCCGCTGCGATCGAGTTTCGCCCGAAGCGGCCGGGATGCCGGTGAGAAAGCATCCCGCCGCTATTGCCGGCTCAGCCGCCGAACAGTTCCGAGAATTTCGCCTTGTCTGCGTCGGTCCTGGCAACGATCGCCTTGGTGTCGAACGGCATCACCTTGACCTTGACGCCTTCCGGCAACCATTCGGGGCGGCCAACCGAGGCCCGCGCCGGCAGGTAACCCATGGAAAGCGCCAGCTTCTGGCCTTCGTCCGAAAGAATGAAGTCGACGAACTTCTTGGCGCCATCGACATTCTTGGCGGTCTTCATGATGGCGACCGGTTCGGTCACCGCCGGCACGCCTTCGCTGGGGAACACGAATTCGACCGGCGAGCCCTTCTTCTTGGCGTTCATCGCCATGAAGTCGACCAGGACGCCATAGGGCTTCTCACCCGATGCCACCGACTTCAGCACGGCACCATTGCCGCGCACGCTGACGGTGTTGTTGGTCTTCAGCTTCTGGAAGAAATCCCAGCCATAGTCGGCATCGCCGACGAAGCCCGAGAGCAGGTAGGCGGCCGCGCCCGAATAGAGCGGGCTCGGCATGACCAGGCCGTCGGCATAGGCCGGCTTGGCGAGATCGGCCCAATGCTCCGGCTTTTGCGCCGCGGCGGTGTTGTAGACGATGCCGGTGGTGATCAGCTTGCTGCCGAAATAGGTCTTGTCGGCGTCATAGGCATCCGCCTCGATGCCGTCGAGCTTGGCCTCGGGATAAGGCAGCAGCCGGTCGTCCTTCTTCAGCAACTCCATCGAGACCGCGTCGGCGATCAAGAGCACGTCGGGCTGCGGGCTGCCGGCGGCGAACTCGGCTGCCATCTTGGTGAGGATGTCGCTGGTTCCGGAGCGATAGATGGTCACGTCGATGCCGGGCTGCGCCTTCTTGAAGGCATCCACGGTCTTGGCCGCGTCGGCTTCGGGCTGGGATGTATAGAGCGTCAGTGTTTCGGCGCCGGCTGAGCCGGCAAACAAAGTTGCCGCGAGCGCAATCTGGCTGGCCAGCAGCTTGATGAATAGCGTCTTCATGAGACCTCCTGTCTTGTCTGTGCACGACCGGTCCGGCCCCTGGCCAGTTCCCCGTCTCTTCCTCCCTGCACGGCGCATATGACTGGTGGATGACATTGCGCGTGAAACACACAAAATATGTTCATATGTTCATTGTCAATTACAAATGAACAGGACTGTGCGACAATCGACGTGCCGATGATCCGGCATCAGTTGACATCCGGCCGGCGTTTCTCCGAAGAGGGCGATGCGGCCAGGCCATGGCTCATGAGGGACGAGAACCGATGCCCACGGAAAAACCCAGACCAGCGAGCCTGCCGATGGTGTCGTCGGACCTCAACGTCAAGACGGCCTGGCTCTACTATGTCGAAGGGTTCACGCAGGAGCAGATCGCCGAAAAGCTCGATGTCAGCCGGGTGAAGGTCATGCGCACCCTGGCCGCCTGCACCGCCGAAGGCATCGTCGTCACCATGATCAACGCGCCGACCGCCGAGCAGGTGGCGCTCGAACGGGCATTGGAGAAGCGCTGGAACCTCAACGCCGCCGTCGTCATCCCGACGCCTTCCGCGCATGAGCATCTGGAGAAGGCGATCGGCCATGCCGTCGCGGCCTATCTCGGCGAGCAGATGCGGGACGGCATGACGCTGGCGATCGGTGGTGGCGCGACGCTGCATGCCAGCCTCGGCTTCCTCGCCCGCCGGCAACTGAAGCGCGCTTCGGTGGTGGCGCTGGTCGGCAGCCTGCCGCATTCGCAATGGATAAATCCGTCGATCGTCGCCGCCAAGGTCGCCGATGTCTTCGAGGTCGACAGCTATCAGATCACCGCGCCGGTGACGGTCGACAATTCCTCGCTTCGCGATCTCCTCTGGGCACAGCCGACCTTGCAGGACGTGCGCCGGCGAGCGGCCGCGGCCGACATCGCGCTGCTGACGGTTGGCGACATGTCACCCGACGCCACCATCTTCCGGCACGGCATCGTGCCTTCATCGCTGATCCCCTCGCTGAAGGCGAAGGGCGCGGTCGCCAACATCCTGTGCTATTTCGTCGACGCCGCCGGCAGGCTGGTCGATCACGAGGTCAACGGGCGCATCATGGCCATCGATCTCGATGTCGTCGGCCAGGTGCCGAATGTGGTGCTGGCCGCGGGCGGCAAGCGCAAGATCGCGGCGATCCTCGCAGCGCTGAAAGCCGTCAGCACCAATGTACTGATCACCGACAGCGATACGGCCGCGGCGCTGCTGGCCAAGGCTGGCTGAGACTCGGCGGTGTGGTCAGATCAGGCCGCGCTCGCGCAAGAAATCCTCGACGCCGACATGGGTCATGGATTCGAATTCGGCGATCGCCTCGGCCACCCGCTTGCGCTGGGCCGCCAGCAGCGTGAACACCTGCTTCATCTCGCCGGAAACGCCAAAACGGCTCCACCGCTCGGCGATATGCGCCGGCAGGCCGATATCGGCACAGAACGCATCCAGGCTGGCATAGCCGAGGCTGACGACAAGCTGCCTGGTTTCCTCCGCCGACATGCGCGGCTCGAAGGCGTGATCGTGCAGGCGCTGCGCCACCAGCTTGATGTCGGACGGCGACGCGCCCATGACCTTGCTGAACAATGCTCTGACATCAGATGGGTCGAATGCGGGCATGTTTGACCTCCCTGGATCGCAATTCACCTGGAAGATGGGTCAAGGGTTCGCACCTGACAAGTCGTTCCCGTTGTAAGCCGACGCATCATTTGGCGTCGGCTCTCGACAGGAGGCCCTACACCAGCATGCCCATCGGGTTCTCGATCAGCCGCTTGAAGGCGACCAGCAG